>SBBV01000014.1 GCA_005240015.1 Candidatus Odyssella thessalonicensis
GCTCGAGCGTGAGCGCGAAGCGCGTGCTGTCGGGATCGGGGATCACGAGCCCCGCATCGAACCACATGAACGGCCGGATGTAGAGCTCGGCCTCGCGCGGAAATTTCGCCAAGCCCTCGCGCGCCAGGCGCTCGATCTCGGCGGCGGTCACGGGCGGATTCATGCCGAACAGCCGCGCCGAGCGGATCGCGCGCTCGCAGTGGCGGTCGAGGTCGGGCGCCACCCCGCCGAAGCCGCGCGCGCCGTCGAAGATCGAGGCGCCGAGCCAGGCGCCGGGACCACGCGCGTTCATGATGATGGCGTCGCCTTCGTGCCACTTCCCCTCGAACCAAGTGATGGCAGGGAGAGACCCTGTCTTGGGGGCGTGATCCGGTTTGCCCGGGGCTTTCGTATCAGCGGCGTGACTGGACATTGTGTTGGGACAATCTCTGTTTCCAGCCAATGGCTTAGCCTTTTCCGGCGCGGCGGCCAAGCAGGATGACGGTCACCGATTTCGGGCGGCCGGGCGTGATAACCATCACAGACCGGATAGGCCGTTCGACATAGTGTTGGGACCATCGACGTCCGAGCTTGCGGGGCCTGCCATGTCCATCAAGAAAGCCATCATCGACGGCAAGAGCGACGCCATCGAATGCTTGGGCCCGATCGCGCTCAAGATCATTGCGTTCGCGGCGGTGCTCGCCGTCTTCGCGCCGCTCGTCGCCGCCTTCGCCGCGCCGTTCATCGGCTGAGCAGCGCAATTCGCGCAACTAGCGGAAACGGAAACGATCAGCCGCCAGCGACCATCGCCGCCGCCACGCGCCGATCGTGCGCGATCGCGCGCTGAAGCCGCAGCGACGCGATCGCAGCCATCCGGCTCGCAAATCCCAGAAGCCTGAGCCGCGCCAGCGCCGCCACGCTGGCGCGCAGCCGCGCCTCGATCAGCGCCAGGTCGGCGCCGCGCCGCAGCCGCTCCCACGCGCCCGCACCCCAGCGCGCCGCCGCCAGCTCGGCCGGCGGGATGGGGCCGTCATAGGCGGCGTTCAAGTCTCGCTCGGCATTGGTCACGGCGGATTCCAGTCGATCGGTTTCATGCTCCGATAGAGAAAGTGGCGCGGATGCGCCCGCGCCCACGCCAGAGCGCCGGCCCCGATGCGAATGACGTCGCCCTTGAATGACCGGCGCTCGACCTCGAGGGTTTCGGGGTCGACGACCGAATATTGGTTCGTCGTCACGCGCTCGAAAATGCGCCGCGCGCGTTTCAGGAATCTTTGGCGATCCTCCTGCCAGGGATAGAAGCCACCCACCCACCTGCCGTCGTCCATCGCGCACCCTCTCGCGTCGCCGCTCATGGCGGACTCCAGTCGATCGGTTTCATGCTCCGATACAGAAAGTGGCGCGGATGCGCGCGTGCCCATGCCAGAGCGCCGGCGCCAATGCGAATGTCACTGCCCTTGAAGATCCGATCCTTGACCACGAACGTGTCGCGATCCACGATTGAATATTGATTCGTCGTCATGCGCTCGAAAATGCGCCGTGCGCGTTTCAAGAATCTTTGACGGTCATCTTCCCAGGGATAAAAGCCGCCCGCCCAACTCCCATCGTCCATGACAATTTCCTCATCGTCGGATCCAGCGTGCAGCTCGGTGCGAAAGACGCCGCGTCGCCGGTTGCTTCTAAATTTCGAGTATAGGAAATGGAAACCGGGCCACGAGCCATGGTTCGTCGTTAGCCACTTTCCATCTGAACTGCGTTCCCAGTTTGGCGTCCAGTCGGGAGGCATGAGTTCGACGTTGCACTCGCCCCAGTCGTCGCATTCGGCAAGCGTGTCGAAATACACAAGGCGAGTCGGCGTTAGCGGATCCTGCACCGCCTCCTCCGGCACTGCTTGGATCCTGGTCGCTGTCGCGTCGGGGGGTGACGTGGGCGGGCCGAAAGAGTCGATTCGGCCGATCTCACCACGCCTGCGAAAAACGTAAAAGCGGATCTCTGGAAACTCGCGCCGAAGAGCGACCGAAAACTCGCGCAAGTCCGTTGGCGCGAGCAAGACCAGCTGCTTGCCGATGAACCCGTAGGCTCTGGGAATCGGCTTGAACATGGGCATGACAATAGATTTCACTGTTTGTTCTCGTCAAGCCTGCGCCGCGGGTCGTTCGGCGGATAGTAGGGCCCTGGATCGCCGGGTAACTTGTCGTCAGGTGCGGCAGCCGGCAGACATATCCGGTCGAGCATCAATCGAAGTAAGGCCTTCAGCTTCTCCGGATCGAGATACTGATTGGGATCGAGTTTCGGAAGCATCAGCAGAAAATCGCCCTGGCGAGCGTTGAACAGTAGACGGTCTGCGCTTACCGCTTCTCGTTTCGTCGGTTTGAAGATCGACCGGAGCACGTCGTAGGTATTGACGTAAAGTCGCCTTCCGTCCGGACCTTCAATTCCGAGATCGGCAAAAGAGCCGCCTTTCAATGGATTCTCTGATCCATCAGGCCGCTTTTGTGGAAGGCGCGGCCGCAACCATGGCTCCTTCTTGTTTTCGCCTGGGCCCTTGTCAGTCAGGGTCCTGCCACCGCCGAAATGAATCACCTCGCAGCCGCGGGCTTTGGCCTCGCGAATGATCTCCTCCAGGACCGTTTGAATCTGCTCGTGCGTCGCAGGTGTGCCGCGGCGGCCTGGCCCTGACGTGACGATGCCGAGAATGCCCGCGCCGATCGTCTCGGAGACATCGCGATAACCGCCCGGATCGGGCACGCCTTGAAATCCATCGCGCGGCGCTGCGCCGGGCTTGTTCTCGCCGCCCAGTTGCGGCGGCGTGATCTGAGGCCGCTCGATGTCCGGCAGCGGTGGCGGCGGCAGCGGATATTTTCCCGGCTCCTTGGGATCAGGCGTGCGACGCGGCGGCATTGTTGGGCCGGGCAGAGGTCGCGGCCCCGCCGGCACGCGTGGCGTTGTCTTTGCTCCGGCGCCGAGGATGCGGAGCAGCAGCGACCAGAAGGCGGGCTCGACGGTTGGTTCCGGCGGCGCACCTTCAGCATCGTGCGACGGCGGCACTAGCGCCGGCGAAGGCGGTGGCCACGCTGCCAAAACGACTTCGCCATCACCGTTGGACGGAGAAGCGGCATCTCCCTCAGTACTGTCGTCAGCGACTTGCCGAAGCTGTTCGTTAGCGCGGGCAAACGCGCGCCATTCCCCGCCCCGACTGCGTTGAAGATCAGCGATCGCGCGACGCAGCGCCGTTTCGGTCTCGCCATGCGGCGCGAGCCAGCCGTCGGCGGCAAGCGCGTTGTCATCCTGGAAGCGCTCAATCGCGTTAGTCGTGACAGCGTCGATATATCCGTGCGGACGGTCGAACGGATCCTCGGGCATGTATCCGAGCGTGCCGAGCCCGCGTTGGACGTTCTGCACATCGCGCCGGTCATTCGCGAAGCCGTTGCCGACCGTGTCGGAGAGGGGGCCGATTGGGTCATAGAGGAGGCCGGCACCGCGCGGCTTGTTGAGCAACTTGTTGTTGATCGCCCGCTCCGTCGGGGCGCCTGGGTTGGCGTAGCGGTCGACCTTGAGTCCTTCCTTGTCCTGAAACCGCTCGAGCGCATCGATCATCGGTGCGGTGGGATAGCGCTGCGGCTCGCTGGAGTATTCGGGCGGTGGCCCGTAGGCGCCGATTTCGCGAAGTGCGTGGTCGAAGGCGTAGACGTCGTTGGGGTCGTTGGCTTGACCGCTTCCGACAGGACCGTTGAGGACGAGCAGGCCGGGCATCGCACAGTCTCCAAGCAAGAAAAGCTCGGTGGCCGCTGTGGCATATATTCTCTATTCGTTCAAGGAAAAAATTGCTATGAGCGCGTGGCCCCGTTGGCGGGGTCCCGTCGCGCTGCCCAATCACGGCGACCTGCTTCGCCCGCGCGCGAATCGCCTCGCCGCTTTAGCTTTCCCTGGACGCGCCTCGGCCCGGCCCCTATATCTCCCGGCATCGCGACAACCGAATTCCTTTTGCCGGGGACCGGCTGCGCGAAACGGTGGGTGAAGCCGCCGTTTCCGAAGGAGCACTCCCATGTCCCAACCGATGATGCCCAAGGCGACCGCGCTTTGGATGATCGAGAACACCGCCCTTTCGTTCAAGCAGATCGCCGATTTCTGCGGCCTGCACGAGCTCGAGGTGCAGGCGCTCGCCGACGGCGACGTGATGGGCGGCATGGCGCCGCTCGACCCGGTCTTGAGCGGCCAGGTCACGGCCGAGGAGATCAAGCGCTGCGAGGGCGACGCCGAGGCGCGCTTGCGCATCGTGCGCACCGAGATGCCGCAGCCGCTGCCGCGCGCCAAGGGCGCGCGCTACACGCCGATCTCGAAACGCCAGGACAAGCCCGACGGCATCGCGTGGCTCTTGAAAAACCATCCCGAGCTCTCCGACGCGCAGGTCTGCAAGCTGCTCGGCACCACCAAGAGCACGATCGCGGCGGTGCGCGACCGCACGCACTGGAACTCGCCCAACATCCGCCCGCGCGATCCGGTCGATATCGGCCTCTGCACCTATGTCGATCTCTCGAAGGCGGTCGAGATCGCGCGCACCCGTGCCGCCGCCAAGAAGGGCGAGGACGCCAAGCACGAAGCGAAGCGTGAAGCCAAGGAA
>SBBV01000484.1 GCA_005240015.1 Candidatus Odyssella thessalonicensis
GCCCCTCGATCTCGCGCGCGACCGCCTCGGCCTCGGCGCGGCTAGCGCGCGCGTTGACGACGACCGCCGCGCCGCCCTCGGCCAGCGCCAGCGCGATCGCGCGGCCGATATTGCGCCCCGCCCCGGTCACGATCGCGACGCGTCCCTCGAGCTCTCTCTCCGCCATGTCACCCCCGCAAATGCCGTAAATCGATCGCGCCGTCGAAGAGGCCGCGCGACAGCGCAAGCGCGCGCTCGATCCTGTCGGCGGTCCAGCCGCCATGTCGCGCGTTGCTTGCGAATTTCTCCTCGATCTCCGCGCGCGGCAACGGTGCTTCGGCGCCGCCACGCAGATGGCCCTGCCGCTCCTCGACGACCTTGCCGCCGCGGAGCACCGCGCGCACATGGCCGGTGAAGCTCTTGGGGTAGGGATTGTCGGGGTCGATTTCGTAGCGGACCTTGGCGGCGAGGGCCAAGACGGCTTCGTCGGCAACCGCGGCGTCGGTGAACGCGTCGAGGCCGAGTGCCCCGCGCAGAAAAGCGGCGGCGATGCAATAGGGCGTGCTGAACTTGGCCGCGTAGCCGTTGCGCGGCCGGCGCTTGTCGGCGAGCGGCTCCCAGAGCCGGTGCACCGTGCCCTCCGCCACCTCGCAGACGAGCGCCTCGATCTCCTCGGCGCGCAAGCCACGCGCGGCGAGTCGGCGCGCGCAATCGATGTAAGGATGCACCATCGTGCCGCACGGATAGGGCTTGAAGGCGAGCGTCTCGAGCACCCAGCGCTCGCCGAAATCCCCGATCAGCGCCGGATAGTCGCCTTTCGCCGTGTGCGCGAACGCCTGGAAGAAGCCGTGCGTCCCTTCGAACACAGTGCGCGGGCCGACGAAGCCGGCGCGACCCAGCAGCGCCGCGCGCAAGCCGGCATGCGCCGCCCAGCCGGGATGGAGGCGCTTGGTCCACGCACCCTCGGCGAGATATTCGATGATGCCGCTCGCCATGCTGCCGGCGATGCCGAGCGCATCGACGATGCGCCGCGTATCGAGACCCAGCGCCGCGCCGACCCCTGCGGCGGCGGCGAGCGCGCCGAGCACCGCCGTCGGATGGAAGCCCGCCCCGTGAATGGCCTTCGGCACGACGAGGCTCGCGCGGCAGATCACCTCGGTGCCGACCGCAATGCCGAGAAGAGCTGCCTGCCCATCGCGGCCGTGGCGCTCGCACGCCGCCAGCACGGCCGGCACCACGACGGCGCCGGCGTGCACGGGACCGCCCTCGAAGGTGTCGTCGAAGTCTTCGCCATGCGCCGCGGTGCCGTTGACGAAGGCGGCAGCTGCCGCGCTCATCGTCGCCGCGTGGCCGATCGCGGTACAAGGCCCCTCCTCGTCCCAGGCGGCGCGCGCGCTCGCGACGTAATCTTCGTTGCGGGCGGTGACGCAGAGGCCGATCACGTCGAGCACCAAGTCTTCGCATTTCCGCCGCACCGCGTCGGGCAGCCGCTGCGGCGCCAATTCGGCGATGCGCGCCGCGAGCTGCTCGGCGACGGACGATTCCGAATGCACGCTCACGCCGTACACATCACGTATTCCGCAATCGGCCGGCGCCGAAGCCGGGGATGCGGTTGGCGAAGATCACCACGGCGAAGGTGATGAGCAGCATCGAGATGCCGAGCACCGCGATGGCGCCCAGGTCGCCGCTCTCTTTGAGATCGAAGATCAGGACCGAAATCACCTTGGTCTCGGAGGTGAACAGCATGATGGCGGCCGACAGCTCGCGGATCACCGAGACGAATATGAAGCACCAGGTGGCGATCACGTTGGTGCGCAAGAGCGGCGCCGTCACGTGGCGCAAGGCCTGGAGGCGCGTCGCGCCCAGGATGCGGCTCGCATCCTCGAGCTCGGGATGCACGGCGCGGTAGGCCGACTGCATCTGCTGATAGGCCGCCGGCAGCTCGATCGTGAGATAGGCGAGCAGCAGGATCCAGATCGTGCCGTAGAGCAGGAACGGCGGCCGCGCATAGCTCAGGAACAATCCGACGCCGAGCACGATCCCGGGAATCGCGATCGGCGCGGTGGCGAGGAAGCCGAGGAAGCGATGGCCCGCGACCGCCGTGCGCGCGGTTATGTAGCCGATCACCAGCGCGAGAATCGTGCCGAGCGTGGCCGCGAGCGTGCCGAGGATGAAGGTGTTCTTGAGCGCCACCTTGGTGGTCGAGAGCTCGAAGAACGCGAACTGGATGTTGTGCAGCGTCATCGTCGAGGGCGAGATCAGCGTGGTCGCCGTCGGCGAGAACGCGGCGTTGAACAGCGCGAAATAGGGCAGGAACACCGGCATCGAGAGCACGCCGAGGCAGACCGCCAGCGCCACCCATTTCAACCAGCCGAGGCGGATGCGTCGGGGATCGCCGGACTTGCCCCCGACCACCGAATAGCCGCGGCGCCCGAGCAGGGCGCGCTGGGCGCGCAGCAGCATGACCGTGACGATCAGGAGCGGCAGCGAGGCGGCGGCGGCGAGCTCCGGCTTCGGCGGAACCTGGAACAGGCTCCAGATTTTCGTCGTCATCGTATGGAAGCCCGAGGGCAGTGCCAGGATCGCGGGCGAGCCGAACAGCGTCATCGCCTGCAGGAACGCGATGAGGGCGCCCGCGAGCAGGGCCGGCAGTGCCAACGGGATCATCACGCGCCGCGCCGTGTGCCACATGCGCCCGCCCAGGATCGCCGACGCGTCCTCGAGCTCGCCCGGGATGCGCTCCAGCGCGTTGGCGATGAGCACGAAGACGTAAGGGAAGGTGTAGGTGGCGATGACGAAGATGAGCCCCGGCAGCGAGTAGATATTGAACAAGGCCACATCCTGCGGCGCGCCGGTGAGCGCGCGAAAGGCCTGGTTCAGGAGCCCGCTGTTGGGCGCGGCCAGGAGCTCCCATGCGATCGCGCCCAGGAACGGCGGCGTCACGAACGAGGCCGTGACCAGCGCGCGGATCGTCAGACGCAGCGGCACGTCGGTGCGCGCCACGAGCCAGGCCATCGGCGCCGCGACCGCGCAGCAGATCGCCGACGACGAGACGGCGACGATCAGGGTCGTGACCAGCGGCTCGAGAAAATCCGGATCGGTGAACAGACGCTCGAAATTCTCGAGCGTGAACGCGCCGGCGCGGTCGCTGAAGCCGAAGACCACCAGCCACGACACCGGCAGCACGATGAGCACGCAGAGGAACGCCGCGAAAGCCCAGAGGATCGGCTGCGACAGGTCGAGAAACGGGCGATGTGCGACGCGCTCGGCCGTGGCGATGCTCACGGCAGGACTCCAACCGCGCTTCCATGCATCGTCATCTCGACCGGAGCGAGCCGCTTCAGCGGCTCGCGTAGTGGAGAGATCGCGCGCCAAGTTCGCTGCGATCCCTCCACTCCGCGGCCGCGCAAAAAGGCGCGGCCGCTCCGGTCGGGATGACGAGTCAAAGAACTGGCCGTGGCATCAGGTCTCGCGCATCACACCTTGAAGATGCGGGCGTAGCGCGCCTTGATCTGCTCGCTCTGCTTTTCGACCGCGACCGGGTCGTCCTTCATCTTCTTGATGTCCTTGAACGGCGTGCGCCCGGCCTTCTCCTTGACCAGCGGATGCACCGACCGCAGGCCGCCGAAGTCGACGTTGATCTGCTGCGCCTCGGCCGAGAAGAGATAGCTCTGCAACAGACGCGCCGCGTTGGGATTGGGTGCGGCCTTGAAGATCGCGTTGGGGCCGATGATCAGCGGCGCGCCTTCGGTCGGGTAGACGATCTCGACCGGGCCTTTCTTCTCCTTGATCTGGAACATGTTGTATTCGTTGCCATCGGCCATCACCGCACGCTCGCCCAGCGCCAGCTTCTTCGGCGGGTCGGCCGAGGACTGCACCTGCATGATACGCTGCTTGGCGAGCTTCTCGAAATACTCCCAGCCGAGATCGCGCGATATCTGGAACGTCGCGGTCAGGATCGTGCCGCTGTAGCTGGGGTGCGCCTTCACGATCTTGCCCGCCCATTTGGGATCGAGGAGATCGGCAAAGCTCTTCGGCGCTTCCTCGGCCTTCACGAGGTTCGTGTTGTAGCCGATGACGCACAGCCACGCGCGCCAAGTCGCGAACAGGCCGTCGGGGTCCTTGTGCTCGGCGGGGAAGTGCTTCGCCACATCCTCCGGCACATAGGGCGCGAGCACGCCGTCGCGCTTCCAGACGATGAAGTGCGCGGCGTCCGAGCTCTGCACCACGTCGACGGCGTGGATCCGGCTGCCATACTCCTGGCTGATGCGCTGGAAGATGCGCTCGGCGCCGGAGCGCTCGACGCGCACTTTCACGCCGTCATACTTCGCCTCGAACGCCTTGGCGACGCGCTCGGCGACCGGCAGGTCGACCGAGGTGTACCAGACGACCTTGCCTTCCTTCTTTGCCGCTTCGATGAGAGCGGGCGTCACGGTGGCGGCGGGCGGCGCCGCGGCTCGAATCGGCGAGGCGAACACGGTGGCGGCGGCCAGCGCTGCCGAACCGCCGAGCACTTTTCTGCGGGAAACGCGGTGCTTCTTCATCGATTCCTCCCTTCGGTTTTCGTTGCAGCTATGTCTTGCGTGCGAGAACCTCATTCGACCAGGGCGCGGCACCGGCCGGGCGGCAGATGCAGCCACACCGCCGCTCCGGGCGGGATGCTCTGCTCGGCAGGCGCGATCACGCGCAGCTGCGTGCCGTCGCGGGCCTCAACCATATAGTCGCGGCTGCCGCCGAGGAAGACCTGCCGGATCACGGTCGCCGAAACCACATTTTCCTCCGACGGCGCGGGCGGCGCGGTCGAGAGGCGGATGTCGTGCTGGCGGATCGACACCGCCGTTTCCCCGCCCATCGTGAGCTTCGCCCCGTCGCAACGCAGCGCGACACCGGCGAAAACGATGCGGCTTCCGTCGACGTTGCGCCCGCGCAGGATGTTGCTGCCGCCGATGAAGCGCGCCACGAACTCGGTGCGCGGGCGTAGGTAGATTTCCTCAGGCGGCGCGGCCTGCTCGATGCGGCCGGCGTTCATGACCGCGATGAGATCCGAGGTGGTCATCGCCTCGGACTGGTCGTGAGTCACATAGACGGTCGTGTAGCGATAGGCGTCGTGCAGCCGGCGCACCTCGAAGCGCATTTCCTCGCGCAGATTGGCGTCGAGGTTCGAAAGCGGCTCATCGAGCAGAAGCGTCTCGGGCTCGACGACAAGCGCCCGCGCCAGCGCAACGCGCTGCTGCTGCCCGCCCGAAAGCTCGCCGGGATAGCGGTCGGCGAGCGCTTCCAGTCGGGTCGTGGCCAGGATCTTCGCAAGCTTCTTCTTGATCGTGTCGCGGTCGAGTTTCCTCAGGCGCAGGCCGTAGACGATGTTCTCCGCCACCGACATGTGCGGCCAGAGCGCGTAGCTCTGGAAGATCATCGACATGTTGCGC
>SBBV01000079.1 GCA_005240015.1 Candidatus Odyssella thessalonicensis
CGAGGTCGATCTCGCCGACACGATCGGCGTCGGCACCCCGGTGAAGGCCCAGCGCATGCTGGCCGCGACGCTCGAGCGCGTGCCGCTCGAAAGGATCGCGATCCACTTCCACGACACCTACGGCCAGGCGCTCGCCAACACGCTTGCCTGCCTCGAGTTCGGCGTCGGTGCCGTCGACAGCGCGGTGGCGGGGCTCGGTGGCTGTCCGTTCGCACCCGGTGCCACCGGCAACGTGGCGACCGAGGACGTCGTCTACATGTTGCACGGCATGGGCATCGAGACCGGCGTCGACCTCGACAAGCTGATCGATGCCGCGTTTTTCATTTCCGATCATTTGGGCCGCCCGCCGGTCTCGCGCGTCGCCAACGCGATGCGCAAGCGCAAGAAGCCGGCGCGGGCCGCCGAGTAGACTCGCAGGGGAGGGGAATGCCGCTTCATCTCATCAAAATAGCCGTCGGCGCCGAGACTATCGACGACATGCGGCGCTGGCAGCGCGAACGCCTGGATCGGCACGGCCGCCTCTTCCACATCACGCGCCACAAGCCGCGGCTCGAGGCGGAGATCCTCGACGGCGGCTCGATCTACTGGATCGTCAAGGGCTTCGTGCGCGTGCGCCAGCGCATCGTCGGCTTCGAGGAGACGAACTGGCCGAAGCGTGGCAAGTGCTGCCTCTTGCTGCTCGACAAGAAGCTCGTGCCGACCGAGTTCCAGCCGCGCCGCGCGCATCAGGGGTGGCGCTATTTCAAGCCCGAGGAGGCGCCGCGCGATCTGCCGAAGGGCGCCAAGCCGCAGAAGGAGCCGCCGGCCAAGATGGCCGCCGAGTTGAGGGCGCTCGGCCTGTTGTGAGTCAGCTCGGTCCGCAATATTGCTGCCAGTGGTTCGGCTGGCGGGTCGCGACAATGACGCCGTTCTCGACATACACCTTGCCGTCGCTGCCCTTGGAGTAGAGCACGCGGTAGCGCTTCTCCTGCATCGCCATCTTGAGCTCGATGCGGAAGCCGGGCTCGTCGCCGCTGATGTTCGTTACGCGCATCAGGATCGTCCCGTCGCCCAATGCCTCGACGCTGTCGACGGAGCGCACGGTCTGGCTCGTGGGGCCGAACACGAACCGGTACCGCGGGCCGGCGTCGGTGCGCTCGAAGAAGATGAACGGGTTGCCTGATTGCAGAGGCAGGCTGCAATCGCGCGCCCAGCGGCCGAGCAGGCCGAGCTCCATCAGCTTGTTGCCGACGGCGTCCGCGCCGGGCGTCTCGCCCTGGATCGGCGCAGCCAGCCCCAGCGTTGCAACGAGGGCCAAGGTGGCAGCGAAGGCTTTCCGCATGACGGCTCCCCCATGGGCTGGATTCGGTACCGCGACCAACCCAGTATAGCGTCGAGTGTCATGAACTGGGAGCGCAAGCGTGCGCCTTCTCCGGAGCGCGGAATGAACCCGGATACCACCGTGCGCGGCAATAGCGGACGCGCCGAGATCAGCCGGCTCTATCGCGCCGACGAGGCAACGGCCGTGCTGGCGCTGCTCGACCGCGCCGAGCTGCCGCGCGAGCGCTGGGCGCGCGTCGAGGCCGAGGCGCGGCGCCTTGTCGATGCCGTGCGCGCGGCGCGGAAGCGCGAGGGCGGGCTCGACGCGTTCCTGCACCAGTATCGCCTCGACACCGCCGAGGGTGTGGTGCTGCTCTGCCTCGCCGAGGCGCTCCTGCGCATCCCCGACGCCGACACGCAGGACCGCTTCATCCGCGACAAGATGGCGGACGCCGATTGGCGCAAGCACCTCGGCGAAAGCGATTCCATGTTCGTGAACGCTTCGACTTGGGCGATGATGCTGACCGGGCGCATCCTGCGCTGGGAGCAGCTTGCCGCGGGCGGAATCGAGGCGGTGCTGGCGCGGCTCGTGGCGCGCAGCGGCGAGCCCATCATCCGCCAGGCCGTGCGCGAGGCGATCCGCATCCTCGGCCGCCAGTTCGTGATGGGGCGCACGATCGGCGAGGCGCTCGAGCGCGCCGGCAGCGCCGAAGCGCGCGCCTATCGACATTCGTTCGACATGCTCGGCGAGGCGGCGCGCACCGCGGCCGACGCCCAGCGCTATTTCGAGGCCTATGCGGGCGCGATCAGCGCCATCGGTGCCACGGCGGGCGGGAAGGGCCCGCTCGCGGCACCCGGCATCTCGATCAAGCTCTCGGCTCTGCATCCACGCTATGAGTGGTCGCAAAGGGAGCGCGTGATGCGTGAGCTGGTGCCACGGCTCGTGGCGCTGGTGGAGGCCGCGCGCACGCAGGACATCGGCGTCACGATCGACTCGGAGGAGGCCGACCGCCTCGACCTGATGCTCGACGTGCTTGCCGCCGTCGGCGACGCGCTCAAGGGCTGGGACGGCTTTGGCCTGGCGCTGCAGGCCTACCAGAAGCGCGCGCCGGCCATTCTCGATTGGTTGGCCAGCGAAAGCGCGCGCACCGGCCGGCGGTGGATGGTGCGCCTCGTCAAGGGTGCCTATTGGGACATCGAGATCAAGCGCGGGCAGGAGCGGGGGCTCGAAGGTTATCCGGTCTATACGCGCAAGGCCGCGACCGATGTCTGCTACATGGCCTGCGCCAAGACCCTGCTCGCGAATGACAGGGCGTTCTTTCCGCAGTTCGCCACGCACAACGCGCTCACCATCGCCTACGTGCTCGAGCTGGCCGGCGCGCGGCGCGACTTCGAGTTCCAGCGCCTGCACGGCATGGGCGAGGCGCTCTATCGCGACGTGGTCGCCAAGCACAGCGTCGCCTGCCGCGTTTACGCACCGGTCGGCAGCCACGAGGATCTGCTGCCCTATCTCGTGCGCCGCCTGCTCGAGAATGGCGCGAACAGCTCCTTCGTCAACCGCATTGCCGACGAGGCCTTGCCGATCGAGGTGCTGGTCGAGAATCCGGTGACGCGCCTGCGCGGGAAGAAGCACATCCACAATCCGCGCATTCCGCTGCCGCGCGACCTCTTCGGCACGGAGCGTCCGAACAGCCGCGGCTACGATCTGAGCGACCCGACCGTCCTCACCGAGCTGTCGGCGGCAATGCCGCGGGCGCCGCTGGTCGAGTTCGCCGGACCCATCGTCGCCAGCGAAGAGCGGGGCCGCAACCGTGCGCGCGAGGCGCCGAGCCCCAATGGCGGGCCGCTTGTGGCGGGACTCGTCGCCGAGGCCGACGCCGACGACGTCGCCGCCGCGCTCGATGCGGCCGAGGCAGCATTTCCGGCCTGGGATGCGCTCGGCGTCGAAAAGCGTGCTGCGCTGCTGGATCGCTTCGCCGATCTCCTCGAGGCGCGCATCCCCGAATTCATGCGGCGCTGCATCATCGAGGCCGGCAAGACCTGGTCCGACGCGCTCGGCGAAGCGCGCGAGGCGATCGATCTCGCGCGCTATTACGCGGCGCGGGCGCGCGAGGCCTTTGCCGAGCGCGTGCTGCCGGGTCCGACCGGCGAGCGCAATTCCTGGGCCTTGGGGGGACGCGGCGTCTTCGTCGCGATCAGCCCCTGGAACTTCCCGCTCGCGATCTTCACCGGCCAGATCGCCGCGGCGCTGGCGGCCGGCAACACGGTGATCGCCAAGCCTGCCGAGCAGACGCCGCTGATCGCGGCGGCGGCGGTGAAGCTGTTCCACGAAGCCGGCGTGCCCGGCGACGTGCTGCAGCTC
>SBBV01000328.1 GCA_005240015.1 Candidatus Odyssella thessalonicensis
CCCTAACCCTCCCCCGCTATACGCGGGGGAGGGAAGGCTATGCGCGCCTTCGGCGCGCAACCCTTACTTCTCCGCGGCTCCCCGGCTCCCTGTTCACTTTCGCTGCGACCGAACACGGGCGAGGCGTCGCGCGATGAACGCGCCGATCTTGAAGGTGGAGGGGGTCGCGAAGCGGTTCGTCACGGCGAGCGGCACGGTCGAGGCGCTCGCCGAGACGAGCATCGAGGTGCGCCAAGGCGAGTTCGTCGCCGTGATCGGCCCTTCGGGCTGCGGCAAGTCCACGCTGTTCAACATCATCGGCGGGCTCGAGACGGCCGATCAGGGCCGCGTGCTCGTCGACGGCGCGCCGATCGCGGGCTCGCACAAGGACATCGGCATGGTGTTCCAGGAGGAGTCGACCTTTCCCTGGCGCACCGTGATCGAGAACGTGGCGTTCCCGCTCGAAGTGGCGGGCATGGGCCGGCGCCAACGCGAGGAGAAGGCGATGCGCTTCGTGCGCCTCGTCGGGCTCGACGGTTTCGAGCGCCGCTATCCGGCCGAGCTTTCGGGCGGCATGCGCCAGCGGACGGCATTGGCGCGCACGCTCTGCGCCGAGCCGCGCATCCTGTTGATGGACGAGCCCTTCGCCGCGCTCGACGAGCAGACGCGCATGCTCCTGGGCGAGAAGCTCATCGAGATCTGCCAGGCCTTGAAGCAGACGACGCTCTTCATCACCCACAATCTCTCCGAGGCGGTACAGCTCTCGGACCGCGTCTTGGTGATGTCGTTCCGCCCCGGCCGCATCAAGCGCACGGTCGAGATCCAGCTTCAGCGTCCGCGCTCGTCGGACGTGATCGCGAGCGAGCGCTTCGCCGCTTACCTCGGCACGATCTGGGAGGAGCTCAAGACCGAGGCGGCCAAGGGGATGCAGGCGCTGGAGGAGATGCGGCGCGCGCCCGCAGCGCCCTAGAGCGGTATCCGATCGAACTGGGCCAATCAAATTGCGTCGTCCCGGGCGCGCTGCAGCGCGACGCTCCTCCAGCGGCGCGGTGCTGCGCAGACCCGGGACCCAGGTACCGCGTTGATGCCGCGCGGCTTTCGGCGCCTCCATAGGTCCCGGGTCTGCGGGACGACGCGAACTTCTCGGGCCAACATGATCGAATACCCCTCTAGCCGCCAACCGCGCGTTCGAAGGCCCGAAAATTCAGGGGCGCGTCAAGAGGTTGACGACCCCCGAACCGCCGTGCCGGTGGCGCGTTATTCTGCGGGCCGTCTTGCGGCTCCGACCATAGGTAATTGCGGTTAGCGACCACGATTCAGCGGGAGGGGCCCCGTGACCGGCGACATCCTGCTCTATGCCGCGGTCGGCTTCGTCGCCCAGCTCGTCGACGGCGCGCTCGGCATGGCCTTCGGCGTCATCTCCACATCGGTGCTGCTGGCCTTGGGCGTTCCGCCGGCCATCGCCAGCGCCGGCGTGCACGCGGCCGAGGTCGTCACCACGGCGCTCTCCGGCCTCTCGCACTGGTTCCACGGCAATGTCGACCGCCGCCTGTTCCTGCGCCTCGCCACGGCGGGCGTGATCGGCGGCGTGATCGGCGCCTATATCCTGACGGAGCTCCCGGTGAAGATCGCGCAGCCCGCGGTCGCGATCTATCTCTGCGCGATGGCAGGCCTCATCGCCTACAAGGCATTCAAGAGGCGGCCGACGGCGGCGGTGACGAACGGCGTGGCGCCGCTCGGCTTCGCGGGCGGCTTCCTCGACGCGATCGGCGGCGGCGGCTGGGGCCCGATCGTCGTCTCCAACCTCGTCGCACGCGGTAACTCCCCGCGCTACACGATCGGCACGGTCAACCTCGCCGAGTTCTTCGTGACCCTCGCGATCTCGATCGCGTTCTTCTTCACGATCGCGCCCACCTATTTCATCACCGCGGCCGGCCTCATCCTGGGCGGGGCCTTCGCGGCACCGCTCGCCGGCTGGATGACCAAGCGCCTGCCCTCTCGCCTCCTGATGCTGATGGTCGGCCTCGTCGTGCTCTCACTCGGCGCCATCGGCCTTGTGCGTCTTGCCTCGTCGTAACGGGGCTGCCGATGATCCCTTCATTTCTGCGGGTATTCACCACAGAGACACAGAGAAAAAGGGAAATTTCGCGCCGCAGGCGCACGAGGATTCCTCTGTGTCCTCTGTGCCTCTGTGGTGAAACGGCGTTTCCGCAGTTGGGGCACCTTCGGGTCTGCGGGCCGCTTCTAGGCAGTTTCGCTGATTCGGCCTGATTTCTTCCCCGCGCGACATGCTTTACTGTCGCCCGGCCGCGGCGGATCGACCGCGTCCAAAGGGAGGAAGGCAATGACGGTCGGAAAGACGCTTCTTTTCGCCTTGGTTCTGGCTGCCTCGGCGCTCGCGACGGGCGCCACGGCGGTCGCTCAGGAGAAGATCAAGGTCGCGATCGGCCAGCGCCAGGTGTGGGATTCGCAGGTGATCCCGCTCGGCATCGAGGCCGGCATCTGGAAGAAGCACGGGCTCGAGGTCGACATCACCTGGACCGCCGGCGGCGCCGAGACGCTGCAGGCGGCGCTCACGGGCAGCGTCGATTACGCGCTCACCAACGGCGTCGAGGGCGTGCTCGCGGCCTACGCCAAGGGCGCCCCGGTGCGCATCATCGGCTCGGAGATGCGCGGCGCCGGCGACATCTACTGGTATGTCAAGGCCGACAGCCCGATCAAGTCGCTGAAGGACGCCGACGGCAAGACGATGACGTTCTCCCGCCCCGGCTCGTCCTCGCATCTCACCGCACAGCAGATCGCGGGCAAGCTCGGCGTGAAGCCCAAATTCGTCTCCACCGGGGCGATGCCGGCCACCCGCACGCAGCTGGTCTCCGGGCAGATCGACATCGCCTGGGCCGCGGTTCCGTTTGCGCTCGACGCGATCAAGAAGGGCGAATTCCGCATCGTCGCGCGCGGCAGCGAGCTCACCGAGCTCAACAATGTCAGCATCCGCGTCAACGTCACGACCGAGAAGTTCCTGAAAGAGCGCCCGAAGGCCGCGCAGGCGTTCAACCGCGCCTACAAGGAATCGCTCGACTGGATGTATGCGAACATCGACAAGGCGGCGGCCTATTGGGCGAATGTCGCCAAGATCTCGCCCGAGATCGCGAAAGAAGGCATCAGCTTCTATTCCAAGGAGCGGATGGAGCCCTGGCCGATCTCGGGGCTCGACCACTCGATCGCCGAGGCGGTGAAATCGAAGCGGCTCGAGAAGCCGCTGACGGCCGCGCAGATCAAGGAGCTCGTCGTCGAGATCAAGTAGCGTCGAGCCGCAGGCCCGCGCAGGTACCGGCATGCACCCGCGAAGATTTGCAGGGAGGCGGGGAGACGGGGAGGACGCGACAGCGCGCGCTTCGCGCGCAAAA
>SBBV01000234.1 GCA_005240015.1 Candidatus Odyssella thessalonicensis
CACATGCGCATGCACACCTGCCTGCACCTGCTCTGCGCCGTGGTGCCGGGCCGGGTGACGGGCGGGCAGATCGCCGCCGACAAGGGCCGGCTCGACTTCGCCGTCGACACCGGCGCGCTCGACAAGGCGCGGATCGAGAGCGAGCTGAACCGCCTCATCCGCGAGGATCATCCGGTTTCCCCGCGCTGGATCACCGACGAGGAACTCGCCGGCGCACCCGACCTCGTGCGCACCATGTCGGTGAAGCCGCCGACCGGCACCGGCAAGGTGCGCCTGCTCGACATCCCCGGCGTCGACCTCCAGCCTTGCGGCGGCACGCATGTGGCGCGCACCGGCGAGATCGGCGCCGTCGTGGTGGCCAAGATCGAGAACAAGGGCAAGCAGAACCGTCGCGTAGTGGTGCAGTTCGCATAATCGCGGCACCTCCCACGGACGAACACGGGCTTACACCGACTCCCGGGGACGAACGGCCGACAGCCGTTGGATGAAAGTCTGTCCGCGTTCGTCCGTGAAAGTCCGTGCGCGTCCGTGCTAAATTTCCCGCCATGGCCAACCCGGACCATCTCGAATTGGCGCGCCAGGGGCGCGAGGCTTGGAACAAGTGGCGGCGGCGCAACCCCGATCTGCCGGCCGATTTCTCGCGCGTGGACTTCACCGCGCCGGCCTACGCCAAGATCTCGTTCGCCGGGTTCGAGTTGGGCCCCAACGCGAATTTCTCGCATTGCGTGTTCGGCGGCGCCGACCACCGCGGGGTGGCGGCCCAGGATTTGAGCCCCTACGCGCCGGAGGTGGCGCACTTCCTCGCCGGCGGCGCCTGGTTCTACGGCGCGCGCTTCGGCCCCGGCGCCAATTTCGCGGATTGCACGTTCAAGGGCGTGGCCGTGTTCCAGAGCGCCGTGTTCGGCCGCGGCGCCAATTTCCAGCGCGCAGGGTTCATGGACGAGGCCAATTTCGTCGGCGCGCAATTCGGCGACGGCGCCAGCTTCGCCGAGGCCATGTTCGCCAAGCTGATGCAGTTCGAGCGCGTGCGCTTTGCCGGCACCGTCGGCTTCGAGGCGGGTTCGCCCAGTGACATCGCCTATCTTACCTTCCGCCATGCGCGCTTCGGCGGCGCCGCGAGCTTCGCCAAGCGCCGCTTCCTCGACCGCGCCGACTTCGCCTACGCCGTGTTCGACGTGCCGCCGAATTTTTCCGGCGTCGCCGGCCGCGACCGCGTCGACTTCCAGGGCACGCGCTTCCGCCTGCGCGAAGGCCTGATCCCGGGCTGGACCACGCGCGCCGGCACGGTCGCGGCCATCCGCCATCTGCGCGGCATCGCGCGCGACGCCAATGCCGAGGCGGCCGAGCGCGACCTGCTCGTGCTCGAGCGCAAGGCCGAGCGCGGCACCGCCTGGAAGAACGCGCACGAGGCGGTGTGGGCCGAGCCGCTGCGGAAGCTCGGGCTCTACGGCCGCGCGCTCGGCGCCACGGTGCTGCTATTCGTCTACGGCCTCTTCTCGGATTGCGGGCGCGGGCTCGTGCGGCCGGTGATCTGGCTCGCGCTCGTCAACGTCGCCGCCTATTTCGCCTACCGCGCCTACGCCAAACCCTCGACGACGGTCGTGGGCCGCGCCGCGCGTGGCACCTGGGGCTGGATGAAATCGCTGTTCGTCTCGACGCCGCAGCCCTCGGTCACGACCTCGGCGCTCTCGGCCGATCAGCAGCGCTCGCTGTTCGAATTCTGGTGGGCGGGCGCCGTGCCGGGCTCGGTCACGCGCGCCGCCTACGAGAAGGCCGTCCTCGTGCTGTTCGGCCGCGACGGCCTGCCGCCGCTGCTCTACTTCGTGCAGTTCGCGCAGACCGCGCTCAACCTGCTGCTCGTGCTG
This sequence comes from Candidatus Odyssella thessalonicensis, assembly GCA_005240015.1. GTDB lineage: Bacteria > Pseudomonadota > Alphaproteobacteria > Bin65 > Bin65 > SBBV01. The sequence continues at coordinate 1,866 of SBBV01000234.1, forward strand.
CTGCTAGCGCTGGCCGTGCGCAATCATTTCCGCGGCGTCGCGCGCGCTTGAGGCTGCAGCGCCATTTGACGCTTCCGCTCAATCGCGAACCACATTAGACCGTCCGCGATCCCAATCGCCGGAACACCCATGCCCCATTCTTCCGACACCGTCCGCACGCGCCGCTACAGCTGGAGCGATCCCAGGATCGCGCTCGAGGCGGCGCGCAAGATGAGCGGCAAGGACTATCTCGCTGCGGTGATGAGGGGCGAGCTTCCGGCCGGCCCGATCATGGAGACGCTCGGCTTCCGCCTCGCCGAAGTCGGCGACGGGCGCGCGGCCTTCGTCTCGGAGCCCGCCGAGTTCGCCTACAACGCGATCGGCTCGGTGCATGGCGGGCTCGCCGCCACGCTCATCGACAGTGCGGCGAGCTGCGCGGTCCACACCCAGCTTCCGGCCGGCACGGGCTACGCCACGATCAACCTCGCGCTCGACATGATCAGGCCGATCACCGCGGAAGTCGGCACCTTGCGCGCCGAGGGCCGCGTCGTGCGCGCCGGCGCGCGCATCGCCGTCGCCGACGCCGAGGTGAAGGGCGCCGACGGCACGCTCTACGCGCGCGGCTCGGCCACCTGCCTGATCTCGCGGCCGGGAAAATAGCGCGGCGCTTTTCGGTGGCAGCGAAGACGGACCACCAAGACACACCGAGTGATTTCTTCGGCCGGCCGAAGGCTGGCCCTTTTTCTATTTGGGTGTCTTGGTGCCTTGGTGGTTCTGCTCCGCTGCCATGGGCTCATCCGTATCTCGCCTAACCGTGGACAGCACCCAGTCGCGGAACGTGGTGATACGCGCGTCGCTGGCGCGGCCCTCGGGGTAGACGAAATAGAACGCGCCGCCCGAGGGCATGTCGATGTCGAAGGGAATGACCAGCCGGCGCTGCTTCAGCTCGCGGTCAATGAACTTGCGGTCGGTGATCGCGATGCCGATACCGTCGATCGCCGCCTGCATGGTCGCCGCCATGTCGGAGAGGGTCTGGCCCTTGTCGGGATCGACCCCCTTCGCGCCGGCCGCGAGCAGCCACATGCGCCAGGCGTCGGGTGCGGCGTCGTAGTGCAGGAGCGTCTGGCGCGCGAGGTCGTCCGGCGCCTTGAGCCGGCCGTTGCGGACCAGCGCCGGCGCCGCCACCGGTACCCAATCGAGCGACATGAGCCGGTGGGCGGCGAGGCCCGGCCATGTGCCGCGGCCGAAGCGGACCGCGCAGTCGACCCCGTCGGACACGAAATCGGCCAGGCGCGAGGTGCTGATGAGGCGCACCGCAATGGCGGGATGCGTCGCCTCGAAGCGCGCGAGCCGCGGCAACAGCCAGCGCGCGCCGAACAGCGGCGTGACACTCACGGTGAGCGGGCGGTTGGCTTCGACGGCGAGGCGCCGCGTCGCCTCGCGCAGGATCGCGATGGCGTCGGCCACCGCCGCGGCATAGGCGCGGCCCGCGGGCGTCAACGCCACCTTGCGCGTGAGCCGCTCGAACAGCACGAGGCCGAGCTGCTCTTCCAGAGCCTTGATGCGGTGGCTGACCGCCGAGGCGGTCAGGTGCAGCTCCTCGGCCGCGGCGGCGAAGGAGAGGCGCCGCGCGGCGGCCTCGAATACGCGCAGCGCATCGAGCGGGGGCAGGTCGGCCATGGCTACGGGTGAAACCGGCTCATGTGTCGCGGGAGAAAGGATCGTTTGTCCGTCGTGCCCGCGAATCGTACGTTTCGGCCAACGACGAAGCAATTCCCGTTGTCGCGGTCCGCCAGCGTAAGGATGAATTCCGCTCAAGTAAAGATGAGGAGTTCGGCATGTCCCGTATCCCCGCACGCCACCCCACTTCCCGCCCGCCCGCCGCGTTCGGCCTCGAGCCCAACTATCCCGAGATCCGCCGCACGCCCGATGGGCAAATCGACTACGACTGGTATCTCCTCCGCGCCCGTGAAACCCGCACCGAAGCCTATCGCGGCGCCTTCCGCGCGATCGGCCGGTTCCTGGGCGCGGCGTACCGGGCTTGGATCAAGGACCTCCGCGCCTGGCGCGAGCGCAAGCGCGCGCTAGCCGAGCTGCTGAGCCTCGACGACCGCCAGCTGCGCGATATGGGGCTCAACCGCGCCGGCGTGTACTTCGCGGTCGACCACGGGCGCGAAGACGCGCCGAGCCCGGCCAACGTCAACGCCAAGCAGGCGCACCGCGCGGCGTGAGCTGCACCGCGCGGACGCGCGCCTTGGCAGCGCGTGCGGGCATGGCTACGACAGGGCCATGCCCGCAACCGCTTCGACCGCGATCCGCCGCCGCACCGTCCGCTGGGCCGACCCCGCGCCGCTCGCGGTGGCACGGCGCGCCCAGAGCGGCCTCGATTTCTTCCGCGCCATCGCCTCGGGCGCGCTGCCGCAGCCGCCGATCTACGATCTGCTCGGCTTCCGCCTGGTCGGCGCCGACCCCGGCACCGCGCGCTTCGAGGGCGAAACCGGCGAGCACCTGCTGAACCCGTTCGGCACGATCCACGGCGGTTATGCAGCGACGCTGCTCGATTCGGCGTGCGGCGTGGGCCTGCAGGCGACGCTGCCGCAGGGGCGCGGCACGGCCACGATCCGCCTCGAAGTCTCGTTCCTGAGCCCGATCCTGCCCGCGATGGGCCGCATCAGCTGCGTCTCGCGCCTCATCCACACCGCCGAGCAGGTCGGCTGGTCGGAAGCCGACGTGCTCGGGCCCGGCGGCGCGATCCTGGCGCGGGCGCGCGGCTGTTTCGCGATCTTCCCGACCGAGAACGGCCCCTGGCAGGGCGAGGCGCGCGAGGAGATCCCGGCGCCGGTCTACGAGAGCAAAGACATCGCCTGGGACGATCCCGCCATCCTGCGCGCGGCGATGCCGCGCATGACCGGCCTCGAATTCGTGGCGGCGCAGATCGACGGCAAGCTTCCGGTGGCGCCGATCCACAAAAGCGCCAACTACGCACCGGTCGCGGCCGAGGCCGGGCGCGCGGTCTATCGCTGCACGCCCGCCGCCTATCACTACAACCCGATGGGCGGCGTGCATGGCGGCTTGGCGGCCATCCTCATCGACACGGCGGGCGGCGCCGCGATCCAGACCGCGCAGCCCAAGGGGCGCGGCGCCACCACGATCTCGCTCGCCGTCGATTACTTCCGCCCGATCACGCGCGACAGCGGCCCGCTGCTCGCGGAAGGCCGCCTCGTGCGCGCCGGCGCCCGCATCGGCCTCGCCGACGCCGGCATAAAAGATGAGCGCGGCACCGTTTACGCTCGCGGTTCGGTGACTTATCTCCTCTTCGCATTGGATGGGGGCGAAGCGTGAGCACTGCATCTGCCGCGTTCGAGCTTGCGATCTCTCCGGCACGCGGCGACGACGATCTGGCCGCGGTCGCGCGGCTTTTCCGCGAATATCAGGTCTCGATCGGAACCGATCTCTGCTTCCAGGGCTTCGAGGAGGAGATCGCGAACCTGCCGGGACTCTACGGCCCCCCGCGCGGTGAAATTTTTGTGGCGCGCGCGGGGCGGGCGGCGGCCGGCGTCGTGGCGCTGCGCCCGCTGCCGAAATATGACGGCGCACGCCTCACCTGCGGCGGCGCCGGGCTCGTCGCCGCAGAAGAGGTCGCCTCCGGCGAAACCGGTGTCTGCGAGATGAAGCGGCTTTACGTCCGTCCGGCCTTCCGCGCGGCCAAGCTCGGGCGGCGCCTGGCCGAGCGTGTGCTCACGGAAGCGCGCCGCTTGGGCTACCGGCGCATCGTGCTCGACACGCTCAAGGACATGACCGCGGCGCAGGCGCTCTATCGCACGCTCGGCTTCGAGGAGATCGAGGCGTACTACAAGAACCCGCTGCCCGGCGTGCGCTACTTCGCGCTCGAGCTCTGAGGCGATGCGGCGGCAAGGCCCCTTGCCACGCAGCGGGAAAGGCGCCGATAAGCAAGTGACCAACACGGATGAACACGGACAGGCACGGACAGGCCCGTCCGTGTTTGTCCGTGGGCGCGCAACGAGGATCGTCATGAAGAAGTACAAGGTCGCCGTCATCCCCGGCGACGGCATCGGCAAGGAGGTCGTCCCCGAGGGCCAGCGCGTGCTCGAGGCGGCGGCACGGAAGCACGATTTCGCGCTCGACTGGACGCATTTCGACTGGAGCTGCGACCGCTTCCTCAAGAGCGGCGCGTTCATGCCGAAGGACGGCATCGACCGGCTGCGCGGCTTCGATGCGATCTATCTGGGCGCGGTCGGCTGGCCCGGCATTCCCGACCACGTCTCGCTCTGGGGCCTCCTGATCCCGATCCGGCGAAGCTTCGAGCAGTACGTAAACCTCAGGCCCGTGCGCCTCCTGAAGGGCGTTCCCTGCCCGCTCGCCGGCAAGAAGCCCGGCGACATCGACTACTGGATCGTGCGCGAGAATTGCGAGGGCGAGTATTCGAACATCGGCGGCCGCATCTACGAGGGCACCGAGGCCGAGATGGCGATGCAGCAGAGCCTGTTCACCAAGCGCGGCGTCGACCGCGTGCTGCGCTACGCCTTCGATCTCGCCAAGTCGCGTCCGCGCAAACGCCTCACCTCGGCGACGAAATCCAACGGCATCATCCACACCATGCCGTATTGGGACGAGCGCGTGAAAGCGATCGCGAAGGACTATCCCGAGGTCTCGGTCGACGTTTATCACATCGACATCCTCTGCGCGCATTTCGTGCGCTTCCCCGAGCGCTTCGACGTCGTCGTCGGGAGCAACCTCTTCGGCGATATCCTCTCCGATTTGGGCCCGGCCACCACCGGCACGATCGCGATCGCGCCCGGCGCCAATCTCAATCCCGAGCGCAAGCACCCCTCGATGTTCGAGCCCGTGCACGGCTCGGCGCCCGACATCTACGGCAAGAAGATCGCGAACCCGATCGGCCAGATCTGGTCGGGTGCCATGATGCTCGACCATTTCGGCGAAGCGGCCGCGGCGCGCGCGATCGAGCACGCGATCGCCGACGTGGTCGGCGGCGGCGGCCCGCGCACGCCCGACATGGGCGGCCAGGCGTCGACGAGCGATTTGGGAGAGGCGATTGCGGGCCAAGTGCGATAGCCCCTTTCTCCCAGGCGACGCTTCGCGTCGCACGGAGAAGGGGTTGGGGATGAGGGGCCGACGTGCGCCTGCATCGACGCACGTATTCCAGAGCGCCGCGACTTCCGCTGCACCGGCACGCTCGTGGCGAGCGCACGTCGACCCCTCACCCTCTACCCCCTCTCCCAAGTGGGAGAGGGGGAAATGACCCGCACCCTTCCCGGCTACGATCTCTGGCTCGACGACTTCAAGCCGGGCGACGCGTTCGAGACCGAGGGGCTCACCGTCACCGAGTCGATGATCATCGACTTCTCGCTGCAGTGGGACCCGCAGTCCTCGCACATGGACGTGCACGCCCAGCGCACCGAGATGCTGGGCGGGCTGATGGCGAGCGGGTTCCTGACGCTCTGCATCACGTTCCGCTCGTTCCTCGGCAGCGGCATCCTCGACGCCTCGAACCTCGCCAGCCCCGGCTTCGACAAGCTGCGCTGGCACCGGCCGGTCAGGCCCGGCGACACGCTGCGCGTCGTCTCGAAGGTGATCTCGGCGACCCCCTCGCGCTCCAAGCCCGACCGCGGCGCGCTGCTGATGACGCACGAGACCTACAACCAGAGCGGCGAGCGCGTGCTCTCGTGCGAATGCGTGCACTTCCTCAGGCGGCGGCCAGGCGCGACATCTCCCGCCGCGTCATCCTGAGCGACGGGCCGAAGGCTCGCGCGAAGGATCTCTTGGCCGCGAGCCGCCGCGCTCGCGGCAGCGCACCGCCCAGCGCGCGAGAGATCCTTCGCTTCGCTCAGGATGACGGGGTGAGCTGCAATCAAGAATCGAACGGGCGGCTCCGCGAGGAGCCACCCGTTCTTCGCGAAGCGGTGCCGCCTCAGTTCTTCTTCTCGTCCTTCGGCGCCTTCTCGTCCTTCGGCACCGGCTTGAAGTCCTTGGGGATCTCGAAGACCTTGGCGTCGACCGGGCCGATCTTGAGGTTCTTGAGCTCGGAGACGACCTTGACCTTCCGGCCCTCGTCCTCGGCCTCGCCCTCCATCTTCACCTGGATGTTCTCCTTGGTGGTCCAGATGAAGCCCTTGAAGCCGCGGCCGTCGGCGCCCTTGCCGCTCACGGTCCACTTGGTCGTCGAGACGCCGCCCAGATCCTCGTCGCCGGCCTTGGCCACCTCCCAGGTCCCGCTCGCGATCGGATTCTGGGCCTCGCCCTCGGGCATCGTCTCCTGCTCGTAGAGCTTCGACTTCGGTACCAGCACGGTCATCTTCTTGGCCGGGCGATCCATGATCACCGACATGGTCTGGCCCTGGTGGCTCACGTCGACGCGCACTTTCTCCTTCGTGTACCAGATCTTCGAGGTGGCATCGGGCTGGCCCTGCGTCTTGGCCACCGCGTCGGCCGAGTAGTCCGCGGTGGGGTTCTGGCGCGGATCGGCTTTCGCCGGCGCGGCGAGCGGAAGCGCGAGCGCCGCTGCGGCGGCCAGCATCGTGATCGATTTCATGGATTCTGCCTCTTGCTATGGAAATGCCGCGGACGCGCTGCGCCGCGACATGGGAAACGAAGCGGGGGCTGCTTCTGTTCCCGCGCCAATCGCCCCGCCGCGGGGCGCGGCGCCGGCTACCTGCGCTTGTCCTCGAGTTGCACGAAATCCGGCGGGACGCGGAAGACCGAGGCGTCGACGGCGCCGATCTTGAGCTCGCTCGCGAGCATGCTGAGCCGCCGCGTGCGCCGGCCCTGCTTCACCTCGCCGTCGAGCTTGACGAGGATGCGCTCGGCGGTGAGCCACGCGAAGCCCTTGTACTCCTGTCCTTGCGCGGTCTTGGCCTCGACGCGGTATTTCACCGCGCCCTTCCCGGCCACGGCCTCCTCGGCGATCCTCTCGCGCTTGGTCTCGGCGCGGCCGATGCCGAAATCGAACTCGGGGTCCACGAGCGGCGCTTTGCGGTAGCGCTTCTGCGCCGGGTAGAGCACGAAGGTCGCCGCCGCCTCCTGGTCGACGATGACGATTTCGTCGCGGTCGCCGGCCTTGTAGTCGAGGCGCTGGCGCTTGGCGGTGTGGTGGATGCGGTGCACGAGCGTCTCGCCGCGCTGGTCGGTGAAGGTGAGCACGGCACTGTAGTCGGCCGTGGGCGGGCCCCACTCTTGCGCCGCGACGGCGGGTGCGGCAGCGGCGAGCGTGGCGGCGAAGAGGGCGGACAAGCGCCTGAACATGAACGCACCGCATACTCTGCTTGTCGTCCCCGCGAAAGCGGGGACTCCATGTCCTCAACGTCGTGCGCTCGCGCGCGTGGCCGAAGCGGGGGAAGCGCCGCATGAGTCCCGCCTCCGCGGCGGACCACAAGATCGGGGAGATGCTCTCACTTTGCGGCCAAGCGCCGCATCCGGCGCCGTCCGCGTGCGTTGACCCTGAGGGGTCCGGTTCCTAAACTTCGCGCGCTTTTGCACTGCACCATCGAGGCTTGGTGATGAACGCAGCCGCTGCCCGTCCGGCCGCGAGGCCGGCTGTTCCTCATTTTTCCTCAGGGCCTTGCGCCAAGCGGCCGGGCTGGTCGCTGGATGCGTTGAGGGACGCTCTCGTAGGTCGTTCGCACCGCGCCGCCGACGGCAAGGCGCGCCTCGCCGAGGTGCTGGAGAGGAGCCGCGCGATCCTCGGCATCCCCAAGGATTGGCGCATCGGCATCGTGCCGGCCTCCGACACCGGCGCCGTCGAGATGGCGCTCTGGTCGCTGCTGGGCGCGCGCGGGCTCGACATCCTCGCCTGGGAGAGCTTCGGCGCCGGCTGGGTCACCGACATCACCAAGCAGCTCAAATTGAAGGACGTGCGCCTCATGGAGGCGCGCTATGGCGAGCTGCCCGATCTCGGCAAGGTCGATTGCGACCGCGACGTCGTCTTCACCTGGAACGGCACGACCGCGGGCGTGCGCGTGCCGAACGGCGACTGGATCAAGGCCGAGAGGAAGGGCCTCACGATCTGCGACGCGACCTCGGCCGTGTTCGCGATGGACCTGCCGTGGGCGAAGCTCGATGCCGTCACCTGGTCGTGGCAGAAGGTGCTGGGCGGCGAGGCCGCGCACGGCATGCTTGTGCTTTCGCCGCGCGCGATCGAGCGGCTCGAAAGCTATACGCCGCCCTGGCCCCTGCCGAAGATCTTCCGCCTGACCAGCAAAGGGAAGTTCAACGAGGCGATCTTCAAGGGCGAGACCATCAACACGCCCTCGATGCTCTGCGTCGAGGATCAGATCGACGCGCTGAAATGGGCCGAGAGCGTCGGCGGCTTGAAAGGCCTGATCGCGAGCTCCGAGGCCAATCTTGCCGCGATCGCCGATTGGGTGAAGCGCGCGGGCTGGGCCGATTTCCTGGCGCGCGATCCCAAGACGCGCTCGTGCACGTCGATCTGCCTGAAGTTCGCCGATCCGGCGGTGGCCGCGGCGCCGCCCGCGGCCCAGGCCGAGCTCGCGAAGACCATCACGAGCCTTCTTGCCAAGGAGAAGGTCGCATACGATATCGGTGCATACCGCGACGCGCCGCCGGGCTTGCGCATCTGGGGCGGTGCCACGGTCGAGACGTCGGACATCAGGGCGCTGCTGCCATGGCTCGACTGGGCGTTCGCCGACGCCAAGATGGCGGCGAAAGCCGCGGCGTGAGGCAGGGATGTTGGGGATCCGTCACTTCGTGCGATGGCGAGGTAGTTGCGGGTGTTGAGGCCGCCGCTCGCCGCTCCCGTGATCCCTGACAACTCCGCCTGACCATGCCCAAAGTCCTCATTTCCGATTCCATGAGCCCGCGCGCCGCGGAGATCTTCCGCGAGCGCGGCATCGACGTCGACGTCAAGACCGGCCTCAAGCCCGAACAGTTGAAAGCCGCGATCGACGGCTATGACGGCCTCGCCATCCGCTCGGCCACCAAGGTGACGGCCGACGTGCTCGCCGCCGCGCGGAAGCTCAAGGTCGTGGGCCGCGCCGGCATCGGCGTCGACAATGTCGACGTCGAGGCGGCCACCGCGCGCGGCGTGCTGGTCATGAACACGCCGTTCGGCAATTCGGTCACCACCGCCGAGCACACGGTGGCACTGATCTTCGCGCTCGCGCGCCAGATCGCCGAAGCGGACCGCTCGACCCAGGCCGGCAGGTGGGAGAAGAGCCGGTTCATGGGCATCGAGATCACCGGCAAGACGCTCGGCGTGCTCGGCTGCGGCAACATCGGGACCATCGTCGCCGACCGCGCCAAGGGCCTCAAAATGCGCGTCGTCGCGTTCGATCCGTTCCTCTCGCCGCAGCGCGCGCAGCAGCTCGACATCGAGAAGGTGGAGCTCGACGAGCTCTTCGCGCGCGCCGACTTCATCTCGCTGCACACGCCGCTCACCGACGCCACGCGCGGCATCATCAACAAGGACAGCATCGCCAAGATGAAGCCCGGCGTGCGCATCATCAACTGCGCGCGCGGCGGCCTCATCGTCGAGGCCGATTTGAAGGCGGCGCTCGATGCCGGCAAGGTTGCCGGCGCGGCGCTCGACGTGTTCGAGGTGGAGCCGGCCAAGACCAACATCCTGTTCGGCTCGGACAAGGTGATCTGCACACCGCACTTGGGCGCCTCCACCGAGGAGGCGCAGGAGAACGTGGCGATCCAGGTCGCCGAGCAGATCGCCGACTATCTCCTCAACGGCACCGTCGCCAATCCGATCAACATGGCGGCCGTCTCGGCCGAAGAGGCGCCGAAGCTCCGACCGTATCTGAAGCTTGCCGAGCAGCTCGGCAGCTTCGCCGGCCAGACCGCCGAATCGACGATCCACGGCGTCCACATCGAATACGAGGGCCAGGCCGCGGACCTCAACACGCGCCCGCTCACCGCCGCCATCCTCAACGGGCTGCTCGGGCCGCTCTACGAAGGCGTCAACCTGATCAACGCGCCCTTCTTCGCCAAGGAGCGCGACATCGCCGTCAGCGAGGAGAAACGCTCGGCGATCAGCGACTACCAGACGCTGATCAAGATCACGGTGAAGAAGGAGAACCGCGACCGCTCCGTCGCCGGCACGATCATGGGCGGCGACAAGCCCCGCCTCGTCGACATCGAGGGCATCCGCGTCGAGGCCGAACTGCAGGGCCACATGCTGCTCGTGCGCAACATCGACCGGCCCGGCATGGTCGGCAACCTCGGCAAGGCGCTCGGCGATGCGAACATCAACATCGCCACCTTCTTCCTGGGCCGCCAGGCGCCGGGCGGCGAGGCGCTGGCCCTGCTCGCCATCGATCAGCCGGTGGACGATCTCCTGATCATGAACCTGTGCGCGCTCCCCAACGTGATGCAGGTGAAGACGCTCAAGTTCTGAGCATTGCGCGCGAGCGCCGGCCGCGCGCTCCGACCGCCCGTCCTCAAGCGCTTGGTCTCGGCGCGTCAACATTGACAGCGCGCGCCAAAGTCGTCACGGTTGTACGATCATACGAGAACCGGCCCGAGCCGGCTTCGCGGCGGCACCAAAGGGACCCGCCGCACGAGACTGGGAGGAAGAACGCCCGTGACGGCTCGTTCTTCGCATCGCAACCTGCCTTGCTCGCGGACGCTGGCGTTCGCGTTCGGCCTCCCTGTTGTCGCCCGTTCGGCGGGCGCCCAATCCAAAAACGGCAAACAGTGGAGGATTTCGATGAAGACCTGGCTATGCACGGCCGCGGCGGCGGCCCTTGCGCTCACCGCG
>SBBV01000045.1 GCA_005240015.1 Candidatus Odyssella thessalonicensis
AAAGATCTGCTCGTCGCGATCGACGAGGAAATTGTAGTTACGGCCGCCGAGCGTGATCTTGTCGCTGCGCCAGGGCTGCCCGCGGCCCGGTGTTGCCTCGGCCGGTACGGTGCCGACCGGATGCACGACCATGCCCGCCGATGGGCCGGGGGCCGTGGGCGAAACGGTGTCGCTTGCGGGCCCGGGTGTTGGGGCAGGGGGCCCTAGTTCCAGCTTCTGCCCTGACTGGGATAGAGCCTCGGCCATCCCCACGGTCCATCCGGCCATGCCCCCGAGCGTCCCCCCAACCACAGCTCCGATCGGGCCGCCGAGGAGTCCGATCAGCGCCCCGCCGGAAATCCCGCTCAAGAGCTTGATGACGAGCGTCTCGGGCGCTTTGACGGGGAACAGGAACGGTGGCGCCACCAGATCCTTCGTGCCTCCCGTGGCCGCGGCGACGGGCTCGGCGAGGCCGCACGAGTTGCGCCCGGGATCGTCGGGCGTGAAGGGTTTGACGGTGCCGGGCGTCTCGCTCGTGAGATAGAGCGCGTGACTGCCTTGCGCGACGAGCAAGCGTGGATGGTCGCCCTGCGTCTCGAGCTTTTCCCACGCGAAGATGCGCATGCCGACGCGGACTTCCTCGCCGAGGTGATCGACGACGCCGACATTGCGCATGCTCAAGCCGGCATAGCGCGGCACGAACGGGCCGTTGGTGCCGGGGCCGTCGAGCAATACGGCCAAGCAGCCCCACGCGCCGGCGAAGCTCGCGAATTGCTGCGCGCTCGGCACGCCCTCGCAGCCGAGGAGCCCTTCGTCGTGTCCGGGGAAGAACAGGTAGTAGCAGATCAGCGTCGGCGTCCGGAACGCCGCGGGCTTTTCGGGTGTGCTGATGAGCGCGCTGAAATCCTTGCCGCCCATGGCGACCTCGTCGGCGAACAACGCGCCGAGCCGTTCCTTGTCGAAGAATTCGGCGTGATACCAGAACTGGCTGGCATTGAGCGGATCGGACGCGTTGGCGTAGCGATCGGCAATCGCTTTCAGGTTCGCAAAGCGCTTCGGCTCCGGCAGTTCGGGCGTCGGCGGCATCCAGCCGGCGAGATCGAAGAACGCGTCTTTATTGCCCGGATTCGCCGCCGTTTCCTCGAGGAACTCGAACTTGCCGTTCGCCAGCTTCCGCCCGAGGTAGTCCCCCGGCGACGCCGCCTCGCCGGCGACGGCCGCGAGCTTGCCCTGGGGAATGACCGGTCCGGCGCCGACCGCGAGCGCGCACTGCTCGAGATAGCGCTTGGCGTCGCTCGGGAAGAAACGCTCGCTGGCGTGGAAGAAGAGGATCGGCTCGAACCGGCGGATCAGCGCGATTTGCGCATCGGTTGGCGGAGGCATGCCGTCCCCTCTCTGCTCGAAGCGTCGGTGGCCTTGTTGGAGCGTCAGTTGAAGCGCGGCGCGCGCCTCGTGCCCTTGCTCTCCTCGGCGCCCGCGATGGCGCGCAACATGGCAAGCAATCCGGGATCGCAATCCGTCGCCGGCAATGCCTTCAGGAGATATTGCATGCAGTCATGCTCGGCGAGCTGCTGCCACATGGGATCGTTCGGAACGAGGAGACCTTCCTTCAACAGCCAGTCGCGGAATGCCCCGAGCAGCGCCTCCATGGCCGGATCGTCGATGACGCCGGCGCGCCATAGCGCTTCGTATTGCAGGCAGAACTGCCGGAATTCCTCGAGCTCGTCGGGGCTCTTCTGCTTGAGCGCGTCGAGGAAACTCTTCCAGAAGCCGCCGAGCGTGTTGACGAGCCAGGTCCGGCAATCGGGGTGCTGGGCCAGCGCCGCGTTGAGCGCGTTGATGAAGTCGGTCCAGCACTTGGCGGTCGCGGGATCGAGCGGTCGCGCGAGGAACTCCTTCTGCATCGCCCTGGGATCGATGCGCCAGACCATGACGCGCTCGACGTCGCCGTCGAGATAGCCGTTGTTCGAGCCGAGCGCGTTGCCGATGGCGACGCCCTTGGGGCCCACGCCCGCGACCTGGTTGATCGTGGCGCGGGTCGCGGCCGGCGCGTCGTCGATGAACAGTGCCATCTGGTTGAAGCCGTTGTGCTCGAACGTGAACCGTGTCCACTTGCCCAACGGCGGCGACACCGCGCCGAAGTAATTGTTGATCACATCGCGGCCGGTGCCACTGCCGATCAACAGCGCACCGTTCACGTAGAGCGAGAAACTGTCGCCGCCATCGATGAGGAAGCCGCGCGCGCTCTTGAGCCGCGCGGTGACCTCGATGTGGATGCCGCCGAGTTCAAGCCACGGCTCGGTTTGCTTGATGGCGATGCGGCTTTGCGTGTTGGAAAAGCGGAGCCCGCGTCCGTCGGGAGGAATGCTGACGCCCGCGCTGGGAAAGCCGTCGCTCGCCGGGCGCCACGGTGAGCGATCGCCGGCGATCTTGCCCCAGCAGTAGTAGTGGTCGCAGATGAGTTCCCACATCGCTCCGCTCCACTGCCAGGGTCGACTCTGGAAGCGAAGGATGCCAGCGCAGCGACTTCGGCACAACGCGCATCGCGGGAAAGCGGCCATGACGCCGCCGCGCGCGGCGCGCCGGCGCTGAAATTTCAGTCGCGGCTCAAAGCGGCAGCTTGAATCCCGGCGGCAGCGGCAGGCCGGCGGTGAGCTTGCCCATCTCGGCCGAGGCGTGGGCCTCGACCTTGGCCTTGGCGTCGTTGAACGCGGCGACGATGAGGTCCTCGACGATCTCGAGATCGGCGGGGGCGCCCGAGAGTGCCGCGGGATCGATCTTGACGCGCCGCATCTCGCCCTTGCCGTTGAGCGTCACCAGCACCGAGCCGCCGCCGGCGCTGCCGGTGATCTCGGTGGCAGCGAGCTTGGCCTGCACCTCTTCGGCGCGCGCCTGCAGCTGCTGCATCTGCTTCATGATCTGCCCCATGTTCTTCATGCGAAATCCTCTTCCTCGGGGCCGGCATAGTCGGCGGGATATTCCTCGGGCGGCGGCGCCGCTTCGCCTTCGCCAGTGGCGGCCGGCTCCTCGGCCGGCGCGGGCGCGTCGAGGCGCTTCACCTCGACCTTGGCGCCGGGAAACGCCGCGAGCGCCTTCTTGACGATCGGGTGCTCGAGCGCGCGGGCATGCGCATCCGCTTTGCGCGCGGCGTCTTGCTCGGCGAGCGTGGGATCGCCCGCCTCGTTCGAAACCGAAACGATCCAGCGCTGGCCGGTCCAGGCCGTCAGCAGCTCGCCCACGCGGTTGGGCAGATTGGCCGGCGCACGCTCGGTCGGGCGGAGCTCGAGCCGGCCGGCCTCGAAGCGCACGAGATGCACATGCATCCGCAGCTCGGCGTAGAGGCCGGCCTCCTTCCTGTCGGAAAACAGCTGCACCAGCTCGGCGAAACTCTTGAGCTCGATGCGGTCCGCCGCAGCCGGAGCGGGACGAGGCTGCTGCGCCAGCGCCGCGCGCGGACCGCCATTACCGGCGGGCGGGCGCGCCGGCGACATGACGCTCGCGGGCGTGCCGGCCGCGGTCGGCGCGCCGGCGCGAGCGGGCCTTCGCCGTCGCCGCACGCGAC
>SBBV01000097.1 GCA_005240015.1 Candidatus Odyssella thessalonicensis
ATTTTCGTCCCCCCTCTCCCCCGGGAGAGGGGGGACGAAAATCGCGTCCATCGACTGGAACACGTGAGGCCGTGGTCTCAGCTCTTCACCAGGAAGCAGGCGACTTTGCGCTTGGCGAGCGCGGCGCAGAGTTTCTGCACGTCTTCGGGCGATTTCAGCGGGCCGGCCTGGAGGCGATACATCGTGCCCTTGGCCTTCAACTCCACGCGCTCCAGCACCATCGAGAGGCCGCCGACGAGGTCGCCGTGCCGGCTCTTGAGTTCCTGCCAGCGCCGCTGCGCGCTTTCGCTGCTGTCGAAGGCGCCAAGCTGAACGCGATAAGGGCCAATGGCTTGCGCCACCTTCTTTTGCCCCGGCTTCGCCGCCGGACTCTTGCCGCCCTTCCCCGCATCTCCGGCGGGCATGACCTTGCGCTGGCTCTCGAGCCGCTCGTAGATCGACTTGTCCTTGTGCGGGATCACGAGGCCGCCGGGATCCTTGGGCTTGACCTTGATCGGGCCCGGCTCGGCCTTGACCAGCGGCACGCCGCCCGGCGGCGCCGGGACGACCCCGTTCGGGGCGCCGTCGACCGCGGCGCGCGGCGCCTCGGACTTGGCGCTGGGGCGTAGCTCCGTCATCGCCAGCGCCGCGATCGTGCCGATCGCCGCCAGCGCCACGCCCACCATGAACGACCGCCCCCAGTTCACCGCATCTCCTCGACCGGCGTCACGCCGATCACCCCCAAGCCCGATGCAATCACCAACTGCACGCCGCGCACCAGCGCCAAGCGCGCCAGGGTCAAAGGCTCGTTGCCCTCGACGATGAAGCGCAGGCCCGGCTCGTCCTTGCCGCGATTCCAGTGGCCGTGAAACGCCGCCGCCACATCGTAAAGGTAGAACGCCAGGCGATGCGGTTCGTGCGCCTCGGCGGCCGCCTCGACCGTTCGCGGCCACGCCGCCAACGCTTTGATTAGGCCCAATTCTCCTGAATCTGTCAAGAGATTCAAAGAGATTCCCATAAGTCTTGAGTCTTTGGTGTCGATGTTTGGAAAGACCTCGCGCACTTGCCGGAATACCGAGCAGCAGCGCGCATGCGCGTATTGGATGTAGAAGACCGGATTGTCCTTCGACTGCTCCTCGACCTTCGCGAAATCGAAATCGAGGGGCGCGTCGTTCTTGCGCGTCAGCATGATGAGCCGCATCACGTCCTTGCCGACGCGGTCGACGACGTCGCGCACGGTGATCACGTTGCCGGCGCGCTTCGACATTTTCACCGGCTCGCCGCGATCGAGGAAGCGCACGAGCTGGCAGATCTTGACGTCGAGCGTGCCGGCGCCGTCGGTCACCGCCTTCACCGCCGCCGCGACGCGCTTCACATAGCCCGCGTGATCGGCGCCCCACACGTCGATCATCGTGCGGAAGCCGCGCCGGAACTTGTCGAGGTGATACGCGATATCGCTCGCGAAGTAGGTCCAGCTTCCGTCCGATTTCTTGAGCGGGCGGTCGACATCGTCGCCGAAGTTCGTGGCGCGGAACAGCGTCTGCGGCCGCGGCTCCCAGTCCTCGGGCGTCTTTCCTTTCGGCGGCTCGAGCACCCCGGTGTAGATGTGGCCGAGCCCGGTCAGCGCCTCGAGCGCCGCGTCGACCTTGCCCTTCTCGACGAGATCGTGGCGCTCGGAGGTGAACACCTCGTGCCTCACGCCGAGCGCAGCGAGATCCTCGCGGATGCGGTCCATCATGTAGCCGACCGCGAAGCGCTGGGCCGCGTCGAGTGCCACGGCATCGGGTGACGCCGCCAGCGCAAGCGCGCGCCACCTGGCGCCGTCCGCGGCGAGCGCCGCGCGCGCGGCGTCGGCGATCTCCTCGCCGGGGTATTGATAGATCGTGCCGAACGCACTGTCGGGAATGGGCTCGCCGCATTGCTGCTTGAGCCGGCCGATGAAGCTGTCGCGCAGCGCCTCGACCTGCTTGCCGGCGTCGTTGACGTAATACTCGCGCGCGACCTTGTAGCCGGCCTTGGCGAGCAGCGAAGCGAGCACGTCGCCGAACACCGATCCGCGCGCGTGGCCGACATGCAGGAGACCGGTGGGATTGGTCGAGACGTATTCGACGTTGACCGCCTCACTCTTGCCGAGACCGCTGTCGCCGTAGGCAAGGCCCTCGCGCAGCACGTCGAACAGGCGCTCGCGCCAGAAGTCGGCGCGGACGCGGAGATTGATGAAGCCCGGGCCGGCGATCTCGGCGGCCTCGATCGAGGGATGCTTCCTGAGCTCGGTGGCGATCGCGTCGGCGATCGCCCGCGGCGGCTTGCCCGCGGCCTTGGCCAGCACCATCGCCGCATTGGTGGCGAGATCGCCATGCGCGGGGTCGCGCGGCGGCTCGACCGTGACGCGCGAAGTGTCGAGCCCCGCCGGCAGCGCGCCCGCGGCGGAAAGGCGCTCGACCAGCGCAGCGATCTCGCCGCGGAAGTGGGAGAAGACGTTCATTGCGGTCGGAGTTTCGCCCAGTACATGCAACGCGCCAGCAGACCATCCGTGTCGCCCCCGCGAAAGCGGGGGCCCATGAGGCTTCTCCACCGAGCGAAATTGCGAACGTCCCGCTCTGCGTTGGGCATGGGTCCCCGCTTTCGCGGGGACGACAAGCTGGTTGCCGGACCCCTTCCTCTCTACGCCGAACCGCCCGCCCCGAACAACCGCGCGCTTTTGCGCGTCGCGGATCGTTCGGTCACGTGCGCGGCGCAAGAACGATTCGTGAGCAGTTTGTAGCCCAATTGGGTGATGCGGCCGGCGCGGCCAAGCGCCTAGGATTCCCCCCGACAACCGCGGAGGATGCATCGATGCCGGACATCGTTCATTGCCGCAAGCGCACTTGCGCTTGGCTAAGACCCTGCCTCACAGCGATCGCGCTCACCACGGCCGGGAGCGCATTGTCGGCCTGCGCCATCGAAGACCTGTTATCGATATGGGGCGAACTGCCTCACAAGCTGGGGCAAGGCCTGCCCGAGGCTCAGGCCCAGATCCGGTCACCGATCCCGGACTTTCGCCAACCGGGTCTCGACGGCTACATGGGCTACACGTTCTGACCGCCGAACCGGGGCCCGCCGGAAATTCTCTTGCCTGCTACCCAAGCGCAAGGACACCAGCCATGTTCGAGTTCGCTCAACTGCCGAAGCGGATCAGGTCTTGGGCAAGGCCCTGCCTTGCCGTGATCGCAGTGATTGTCGCTAGCGCGTTATCGTCCTGTGCGGGCGGTTACTGGTGGTTCGAGCCTGGATACGAGTCCGCCCCGGAGCCGCTGCCAGGAGGGCACCACCCTTACGTGCAAAAAGACTACCGTGAACCCGGTCTCGACGGCTACGCCGGCAATACGCGCTAGGTGCCGAACAGCCGCTTGTGCTCGTTCAGCGCGTAGTTGTCGGTCATGCCGGCGATGTAGTCGGCGATGACACGGGCCTGCTTGGCGTCTGAGCCGCCCGCCTCCTCGCGCCAGGGTGCGGGCAGTTCGGCGGGCTCGGCGCGGTAGCGCTGGAACAGCGCGCGCACGACCTTGGCGGCGTGCGTCGTCATGCGCGTCACCTTGTCGTGGCGATACATGTGCGTGAACAGGAACGTTTTGAGCGCCCGCTGGTGCTCGAGCATCGCGGGCGAGAAGGCAGCGATCGGCTGGCTGAGCGCGCGGATGGCGTCGACGCTCAGCGGCTGCGCGGCCGCGATGCGCCGGCGCGTCTCGATCAGGAGATCGCGCACCATGCGGTCGATGAGCCGGCGCACCGCTTCGTGGATGAGCCGGCGCTCGTCGAGGCCGGGATGGGCGAGCTCGACCTCGCGGAACGCCTCGCCGGCGATCGCCACGCGCTTGGCGTCGGCGACGGTGAACAGGCGCGCGCGCAGGCCGTCGTCGATGTCGTGGCTGTTGTAGGCGATGTCGTCGGCGAGTGCCGCCACCTGCGCCTCGGGGCCGGGGAAGCTCGCGAGGCCGAGCTCGTGCTCGGCGTTGTAGTCGAGGATCGGCTGCGGCACCGGCTTGCCGGCCGGCGCCGTGGCGCCGACGAGCGGCCCGTTGTGCTTGACGACGCCCTCGAGCGTCTCCCAGCTGAGATTGAGCCCGTCGAACGCCGCGTATTTCCGCTCGAGGCGCGTGACGATGCGCAAGGTCTGCGCATTGTGGTCGAAGCCGCCGTAGGGCTTCATGCAGTCGTTGAGCGCCTCCTCGCCGGCATGGCCGAACGGCGTGTGGCCGAGATCGTGCGCAAGGGCCAGCGCCTCGGCGAGATCTTCGTTGAGGCCGAGCTGGCGCGCGATGCTGCGCGCGATCTGCGCCACTTCGAGCGAGTGGGTGAGCCGCGTCCGGTAGTGATCGCCCTCGTGCGCGACGAAGACCTGCGTCTTGTGTTTGAGGCGCCGGAACGCGGTCGAGTGCACGATGCGGTCGCGGTCGCGCTGGAAGCAGGTGCGCGTCTCGCTCTCGGGCTCGCTGACGCGCCGCCCCCGGCTCCGCTCCGGCAGCGTGGCATAAGGCGCGTAGACGATGCCCGGCTTGGGCGACATGCGGCGCAACTTAGGCAGCGCCTCTGCCCCGCGCAATTCCCGCCTCTCCCGCCAACTCCTCGCAGCGGCGACGCCGATTCACCCCAGAGGGCACAGAGGGCACAGAGACAGGATTAGCGCGCCCGAAGGGCGCATAAAAAGTCCTCTCTGCGTCCTCTGTGCCTCTGTGGTGAATTCGGCCTAGCCACCGGCGACGCGTGGCCCTTGTGGGAACCACCGTTTGACAAGCGCCGAATGCGAATTAGATAGTATTGTCCGATAGCAAACCGGCTTTTCGCTGCACCATGCACGACACGATCGCCACGAGCTTCTCGATCTCCGCCAGCGCCGCCAAGCGCATCGCGGCGCTCAAGGCTGCCGAGGGCAAGCCGGAGCTGATGATGCGGGTCGCGGTCTCGGGCGGCGGCTGCTCGGGCTTCAAGTACGAGTACAACCTCGACAGCACCATCAACGCCGACGACCGGGTGTTCGAGCGCGACGGCGTCAAGGTCGTCGTCGACGAGACGTCGCTGGAGTTCCTCGGCAATGCCGAGCTCGACTTCAAGGAAGACCTGATGGGCAGCTACTTCGCGGTCAGCAATCCCAACGCCAAGTCCTCCTGCGGCTGCGGCGCCAGCTTCGCGGTGGATTAGCCGGAGCGCGCGGCTCCAGCCGCGCTTTCTTTGGTCGAGACCTAGGGCCGTATTCGACCAAGTTGAATCTAGGAAGTGTTGTCGTCCCGGGTGCTGCGCAGCACGCGCCCTTCCTTGCGCGTGATGCGCTGCTAACCCGGGACCCCTTGAGGCGCCGACGCAGCGCGGCGTCGACGTCGTACTTGGGTCCCGGGTCTGCGCAGCACCATGCCGCTGAAGGAGCGGCATGCTGCAGCGCGCCCGGGACGACCAGTCCTGATTACACTTGATCGGATTCCGCTCTCTAATAGGCGACCGCGCCTGGAGCCGCGCAGTTCCAGAATCACTCCACGCCGAGCCGCGTCATCTCCTCCTCGATATCCGACGCGAGCGCCTTGGCCGCGGCAATGTCGGCGGTGGCCCGCGCCGTGTCGCCCTTGCGTCGCCAGGCGATGCCGCGGCCGTAGAGCGCTGGTGCCGATCGCGCGTCGATGCGCAGCGCCGCATCGTAATCGGCGATCGCCTCCGCCAGATCCCCGCTCTTCAAGTGCGCGAGGCCGCGCGCCTCGAGTGCGCCGCGATGGCTCGGCGCCAGCGCGAGCGCCCGGTTGCAATCGGCGAGCGCTGCCTTGACCCGGCCTGCCAGCGCCCGCGCGAGGCAGAGATTCGCGAGCGGCTCCGGCTGGCTCGGCCGCGATCGCGCCGTGTGCTCGAAGTCGGCGATCGCGCCCTCGTAGCGGCGGAGCAGAAGGCGGGCGACGCCGCGGTTGTCGAAGGCCAGCAGATTGGCCGGCTCGAGCCGGATCGCCGCATCGAAATCCTCGATCGCGCGCTCGTGTCGCCCGAGGCTCATGTAGACGGTGCCGCGGTTGTTGAACGCGCCCGGGCTGTTCGGCTTCAGCCGGATCGCCGCGTCGTAGTCTTCGATAGCGCGATCGAAGGCGCGCTGGGCGTGATGGGCGCCGCCGCGGTGGAAATGCGCACGCGACAGATCGGCACGTTCGAGCCGGCCTGATTGGATCAGCGCGGTGCAGGCGGCGATCCGCGGCGCGGGCGGAACCTCGACATAGGGTGGACCGAAGCACCCGCGCCGCTGCCGATCGAAATCCTGCGCGATGGCCGGCGCCGCGAGAAGCACGGCCAATAGGGCGGCCGCGGCCACACGATCGATGCGCATCCCCTCGTCCCCGATGGCTTGCCTGATCATAGCAGGCCGCGCCGTCGCCGGAAAAAGGGGTCAGACCCCTTTTTCCGAGCGTCGGCTCGCCGGTTTCGTCTCAGCGCAGGCCTTTGATCAGCTTGCGTGCAATGTCGGCGACGAAGGCCGGCGCGTTTTCGGGCGTCACGCGCAGGCGGCGGTGCAGGATCTGGCCGGCGATGCCGAGCAGCGCGAAGAGGTAGAGCACGCCGCGCAGCCGCGCGATGCCGGGGTCGGTGCCGAGCTCGAGGAAGCCCTCGATGAACGGCGTCAGCGTCTCCGTGATCACCGCCTCGAGCGCCGGAAACGCGCCCTCCTCGTTGAGGCGCGGGCCGGCCATCAGCTCCATGAGGCTCCGATGATCGCGCGCGAAGCGGAACGCGCCCACGCCGGCCGCGACGAGCTTCTCCTCGCCCTGCGCATCGGCGCCGATCTCCTCACCCATGTAGGCGGCCATGCGCCGGTAGCCCACTTCGGCGACGTGCGCGAGCAGCGCGAGCTTGTCGGGGAAGTGACGGTAGACCGCGCGGTGATTGACGCCGACGTCGCGCGCGAGCTCGCGCAGGCTCAGCGACGCGGCGCCGTCCTTCTCTAGCCGCTCGAGCGCGGCCGCGACCAGCGCCTCTGGGAGGTTGCCGTGGCGGAAGGTCGCGCGCGACCGCCGCCACTCGGCGGTCGCCGGGCGAGCGGACTTCGCGGATCTTTCCGTGCGGCGGGATTGACTCGCGCGCGCCATGTGCTATAAGTCTCCAATGGAGACATTACACGCCTGCGGCCCGTGCCCGCAAGGCCAAGCCGATGTACTGCCCCTCCACACGATCCCCCACCGGCGGCCGCTTGGGCGGCCGGCATTCTCGTCAACCCGAGCCATCAGGAGTGCCCACCCATGCGTCGTTCCCTTGCCTCCATCGTCGGACTCGTTGCGCGGGCGCTCGCGGCACGAGAATAGCCCGGTCCCCGGTCTCGCGCATCGCGCGCCTTGGGCACGCCGGCCAACCGCGCGCGGAACCGCGCCGCTTTCGCGCTTGGCGCGATCCGCGTGATCCATCCGCCCGCCAGCGCGCGTAGATCGCCGCCCGAAACACAAGGACACATCTTAGGGACCGTACACATGAGCCTCGGCGAATTCGTGCTTGCTCGCCCGGCAGCCGCGTCCTGCCCCGGCGACGCTCCGCGCTCGCGCCGCTTCCCCGCCCGACGCGCTATGGCCGCGTGGACAAAGCGGACGATGGCGTGGCTGCTGCCCGCGCTCGAGGCGCATACGCGCCGCCAGATCGCGCTCGCGCTCGGCGAGCGCGTGGCCGAGCTCAACCCAGCGGTTCGTGCAAACCGTGCCCGCGAAACTGCGAACGTCGCATCCGAGGAACCGAGGCCTCTGGGCGAGACTTCGGCCGCTGGCGGCTGAGCCGGCGAGAGGCATGAACCCACGCGTCGTGCGCGCCCGCAAGTATGCACTGCGGCTGCGGCGCGTTTAGCAGACATGCACGCCAGGCTGCGATCGCCGCCGCCCCGCTTCGCAAGGGAACGAGAAGTGCGCTGTTCGCTCTCTTGAGTTCCGCGCGCTGAAGTGCGTTCTTTTGGCCTTCCCTGAACGGCACGCCCCGCATGACCCTCATCGCTTCCTGGAACGTCAACTCCATCAAGGCCCGCCTGCCCAACGTGCTCGACTGGACCAAGGCGAAGAAGCCCGACATCCTGCTGCTGCAGGAGGTGAAATGCCTCGAGGAGGCGTTTCCCGGGCTCGAGTTCGGCGACCTCGGCTACAATTGCGCCGTCGTCGGCCAGAAGAGCTACAACGGCGTCGCGATCCTCGCGAAGACGCCGCTCGAGCTGGCCGAGCGCGCGCTGCCCGGCGATGACGCCGACGGCCATGCCCGCTACATCGAGGCCGTCACGGTCACCAAGGCCGGGACGCTGCGCGTCGCCTCGCTCTATCTGCCGAACGGCAATCCGATCGGCCTCGACGGTATGCGCTCCGAGAAATTCGCCTACAAGCTCGCCTGGCTCGAGCGGCTGCGCCTCCACATGAAGGCGCTATTGAAGCTCGAGGAGCCGACGATCCTGGGCGGCGACTACAACGTGATCCCGGAGCCGATCGACGCCAAGAATCCCGCCGCGTGGACCGGCGACGCGCTGTTCCAGCCCGAGACGCGCCAGGCGTTCCGCCGCCTGCTGCACTTGGGCTACACCGACGCGTTCCGCGCGCTGAACGCGCAAGGCGGCGCCTACACTTTCTGGGACTACCAGGCCGGCGCGTGGCAGAGGGACAACGGCATCCGCATCGATCATCTGCTGCTGTCGCCGCAGGCCGCGGACCGGCTCGGCGAATCCGGCATCGACCGCGAGCCGCGCGCCAAGGAGAAGGCCTCGGATCACACGCCGGTCTGGTGCCGGCTGGAGCAAGCGAGATGAGCGAAGTCGTCTTCACCGGTGCGTGCCTCTGCGGCGCCGTACGCTTCGAGGCGCGCGGCGCGCCGCGCCTCGTCAATCACTGCCACTGCCTGCAATGCCAGCGCCAGAGCGGCGCGGCGATGGTCACCTGGGCGACCTGGCCGCGCGCGGCACTGCGCGTGCTCGCCGGCGCGCCCGCGGATTTCGAGTCCTCGCCCGGCGTCAAGCGCTCGTTCTGCCCGCGCTGCGGCAGCACGCTGTTCTGGCGTCGCGAGCGCGAGCGCGCCGCGCGCGCGGAAGAGGAGATCGACGTCGCCGCCGGGACGCTCGACGAGGCCGACCGCCTCACACCCGCCGACCACATCTACGTCAAGAGCCGGCGGCGCTGGATGCCGCTCTGCGACGGCCTCCCGGCCTACTTCGAACACCGGTTAAAACAATGATATTTCAGTAGGTTCGGGTTAGGGGAAGAATTCCTTAACCAGCGAATGGTAAGAGCCTGGTTATGAGCCTGCAACGCGCACCAGGCGCGCGCCGCGTTTTCGGTCGTGCGGGGACGGAAGGTCCCTCGCGGTCGCCTTCGGGTGTACCGTCTTCCGGCCATTCGGGCTCGGGCTTGCCGTCGGGCGGCCCCTCGAGTTCTCCGTCGGGCAGTCCATCGGGCAACGGGCACCAGGTCTCGCGCGGCATCACGACCACCACCGATCCCCGCCGCTCGAGCAGCGACCGCTACCGGCTCGGCACGTGGCCCGAGCAGCTCCATCCCGAGCTCCAGGAATTCCTCGACTACTGGCTGTCGAAGCACGGGCCGCAGGGCCAGCTGCCGAGCCGTGCGCAGATCGATCCGTCCGAGATTCCCGCGCTCTTGACCGGCATCGCGCTCTACGACGTCGAGCGCGTCAACACCAGCCTCGGCTATCGCTTCAAGTACCGCCTGCTCGGCACGCGCCACAGCGTCGTCAACCAGAGCGACTTCTCCGGGCGCTACGTCGAGGACGTGCACTATCCCGACGACGCGGTGCCGATGATCGGCGCTTACAGCCTCGTCGTCGAGCGCAAGCTCCCGCACTATTGGCGCCGCGAGCGCGTCTCGCGCCGCGACCCCGCGCACCGCGTGCCCTACGAGCGCATCATCGTGCCGCTCGCCAGCGATGGCGTGAACGTCAACATGCTGTTCGGCCACTTCGTGTTCTACAACGCCGGCGGCGACAGCTGGCACTGGTGGCGCGAGGCGCCCAGCGGCTGACCCGATCAGCTCGGCGTCTCACGCGTAGGGGCTCGGTGCTCGGGCCCTAATGGCCGCAAGCGCACGCCTGCTCTCAGCCTCTGGTAAGGCAGCTTCGCCGGGTCCTCGATGTTGGGCCCCGGCGCCAGCACCACAAGGATCTCCTCGGCGAGATCCTGGAAGTGGTTGCGGAAGTGCACCGAGCTCTTGAGCACCAGAATCTTCAGCGTCGCCGGATCGATGCCGATATGCGCGAATATGGACTGATCGGCGGCCTGCTGCTTCCTTGACGCCACGACCACGCGCACGCCGCGCCGGCCGTGATCGACGCGCAGGACCGCCATCGGCCCGAGCTGCATGTGGAAGCCCTTGTACATAGGGCCGGTCGTGGCGAAGGCGCCGTCGGAGAGCGCCTCGACGATGTAGCGGCCTTGAAACGGCACGTGGCCCGGCACACCCGAGACGCAGCCGATTGCGCGCTCGATGACGCCGCCCTTGCCCGCCTTGTGCGCGGCCGCCGCCGTCGCCGGATCGTAGAGCAGGCCGAGCACGGCATCGGGCGCGTCCTGGCGAACGAGCTCCGCGAGGATCCCGACCGTGTCCGAATCGCCGCCGGCGCCGGGATTGTCCTGCGTGTCGGCGAGCACGATCGGCTTCTTCGCGTAGTTGGACTGGCGGATCGCATAGGCCACCGCCTCGTCCGGCGGCCAGAACTTCGCCGCGAACGCCTTCTCGGCCTCGAGCCCATGCACGTAGAGCGCGTCGACCGCCGCCTCGACCGCCTTCATGTCCCACCCGTAGGCGACGATCGCCGGCCCGCTTTCGGGCGTATCGGCGGGCGGGAAACCGGCCGCAAACGAGACCTCCATCACGTCCCTGCCCTGCAGCGCCGCGGCGGCCTCGGCCATGCCTTTCGCCGGCTCGATCAGCGTGCATTGCTGCGTGAGCGGGATGATGTAGGGCAGATGGCAAAACGCCTTGGCGGGCTTGGCGCCGGTCTCGAGGATGCGCGCCAAGAGCCGCGCCGCGCGCCGCCCGGTTTCGGCGATGTCGAGGTGCGGATAGGTGCGATACGCCACCATCGCATCCGATTCCGCCACCATCGTATCGGTGATGTTGGCGTGGAAATCGAGGCTCGCGACCAGCGGGATTTCGTAGCCGACGACCGCGCGCACGCGGCGCATCAGCTCGCCCTCGCCGTCGTCGAGGTGCTCGGTCGCCATGGCACCGTGCAGGCAGAGATAGACCGCGTCGAGCGGCCCCGAGTCCCGCGCGGTCGTGATGCGCGCGACGAGCTCGCCGGCGACGCGCTCGTAGGCGTCGATCGTCGGCCGGCCCGAGGGATTGGCCTGGCACCAGAGCGTCGGCACGATCATCCACCCCTGCTCGCGCGCGACCTCGAGGAAGCCGGCGATGCCGATGTTCTTGTTGCGGAAGGTCGCGAAGATGTCGTCGCCGCGCGTCAGGCCCGGCCAGCCGTCGGCGACGACGAAGTCCTCGTAGGTCGCCGGCGTCGCCGAGAAGGTGTTGGTCTCGTGATGAAAGCCGCCGACGGCGATGCGAGGCATATGTCAGTCATCC
>SBBV01000338.1 GCA_005240015.1 Candidatus Odyssella thessalonicensis
CTATGTGCTGAAGCCGATGATGATCCAGAAGATCCTCGGCTCGCGGCCGCAGCCCTCGGTGCCGGTCACGGTCGTCGCCGCGCCATTTCTCGCTCTTGGCGGCGACGACCGTGACCGGCACCGAGGGCTGCGGCCGCGAGCCGAGGATCTTCTGGATCATCATCGGCTTCAGCACATAGTTGAATGCCGCGAGGCCGCCGAAGACGAGCAGCAGCGGGATGGCGGCGATGATGAGCCAGCGCGCGGTGCGGGGACGCGAGCGCTTCAGCGCGTCGATGCTTCTCGACCTACTCACGGGGGTGCGGATCCCTGTTGAGATTTGAGCGGACGGTGCGAACTAGGTTTTGCCGCGCGCGAAACAAGCTGCGCCGGCACGGGAGGATTACGGACTGCGCGTGTCGGCGAGCTGAAATTTCATGACGGCGGATTCCTCAGCGGGTTCGGGAGCGCGTTCAGGAACCGGGGCACGCGAGCGCGCGCAAGAGGAGGCGGACGACGCGGCGCGCGTCGGCTTCGAGGTCCTTGTGCGCGAATTGCGCGATGAGCGTCGGGTGCAGCACGCCGGTGCAAGCGGTGCACACCGCGTTCGAGGCCTCGACCGGATCGGTGCCGGCCGCGAACTCGCCGCGGCGCACGCCGTCGGCGACGAGCTCGGCGATCATTTCATGGAGGGCGGCGATATGGCGCTCGACCGCGCTCCAATTCTCTTCCATGCCGGCGGCGACCATGTCGTGCAGACGCCGCTCGGCGACGCAGCGCGTCTTGTTGTAGCGATGCAGCTCGAGCACGAAGCGCTCGATGCGCTCGGCGGCCGGGCGGTCCTCGGCCATGATCGCGCGCAAGAGGCCGTGCACCTCGGCGAAATGCTTCTCGCAGATCGCTTCGTTGATCGCGGCCTTGGAGGCGAAGAAGCGGTAGACATTGGCCGGCGACATGCCGAGCGCACGCGCGATGTCGGCCACCGCGGTCTTGGCGTAGCCGACGCGTCGGAACTGCTCCTCGGCCACTTCGAGGATGCGTGCGATGGTCTGCTCGCTGCTCTGGGGACGGCGGGAGGACATTGCGGAGCGGGCTCGCCTGAAAACTGACGATTTCTAATAATCGTCAGCGAGGCGCCCGTCAAACGATTACGCTGCGACGCAATATCCCAGCATTCGTGTGAAATTTCAGACGGTTGGGGGCGTTCTACTGCTCCCCGGCATCGAGCGCGTAGCCGGCCGAGCGCACCGTGCGGATCACGTCGGCCTCGCCCTCGGCGTTGATCGCCTTCCGCAAGCGGCGGATGTGCACGTCGACGGTGCGCGGCTCGACATAAACGTCGTGGCCCCAGACCGCGTCGAGCAGCTGCTCGCGCGCGAAGACGCGGCCCGGGTGCTCCATGAAATGGCGCAGCAGGCGGAACTCGGTGGGGCCGAGATGGACGGGGCGGCCGTTCCGCGTCACGCGGTGCGCGGCGAGGTCCATGTGGATGCCGGCATAGTCGAGCGCCTCCTCGGCGGTGGACGGCCGCGCGCGGCGCAAGACCGCGCGCACGCGCGCCACGAGCTCGGTCGGCGAGAACGGCTTGGTCACGTAATCGTCGGCGCCGCTGTCGAGCCCGCGCACGCGGTCGGCCTCCTCGCCGCGCGCGGTGAGCATGATCACCGGCACGTCGCGCGTCTCGGCCTTCCGGCGGATCTGGCGGCAGACCTCGAGGCCCGAGATCGAGGGCAGCATCCAATCGAGCACGATGAGGTCCGGCCGGCGCTCGGCGACGGCCATCAGCGCCTCGTCGCCGTCGAGTGCGGTCGCCACCTCGTAGCCGGCAGCCTCGAAATTGTAGCGCAGCAAGGTGACCAGCGCCTGCTCGTCCTCGACGATGAGAATGAGCGGCTTCATCGCCGCGCGCTCGGCGGCCACGGCGGCGGTGCCTTCAGTGCGGCGCTTGCTTGGTGGGGGCGACAACATTCAGCTCGTCCTTTCCGCCCTTGGGGCGCTCGCCGCCGGGCTGGTGGCCGGTGACGAGGAAGTACACGTTCTCGGCGATGTTGGTGCAGTGATCACCGATGCGCTCGAGGTTCTTGGCGATGAACAGGAGATGGGTGCAGGGCGTGATGTTGCGCGGATCCTCCATCATGTAAGTGAGCAGCTCGCGGAACAGACTCGTGTAGAGATCGTCGAGCGTCTCGTCGCGGTTCCACACGTCGAGCGCCTTCTCGGCATCGTTGGCGTTGTAGGCGTCGAGCACGTCCTTGAGCATCGCGATCGCGGCGCGCCCGATGCGCGGGACGCTCTGGGCGGGCTGCACCGCCGGCAGCTCGTTGAGCGCGATCGCGCGCTTGGCGACGTTCTTGGCGTAGTCGGCGATGCGCTCGATGCCGGCCGCGATCTTGAGCGCGGCCAGGATCTGGCGGAGATCGTTGGCCATCGGCTGGCGCAGCGCCAGCAGGCGGATCACCTGCGCATCGGCCTCGCGCTCGAGGTCGTCGACCTTGGCGTCGGACTGCACGGTGCGCGTCGCGAGCGAGCTGTCCTGCTCGGAGATCGCGGCGAGCGCGTTGGCGAGCTGCTCCTCGGCGAGCCCGCCCATCCGCGCGATGACGAGATGCAGGTGGCGCAGCTCGTCGTCGAAGGATTTGACGATGTGTTCCTGTGTTGGCATGTGCGGTTCCCAGCTCAGCCGAAGCGGCCGGTGATGTAGCCCTGGGTCTTCTCGTCCCGGGGCGCGGTGAAGATCTGCTCGGTGTCGCCGTACTCGATGAGCTTGCCGAGGTGGAAGAACGCGGTCTTCTGCGAGACGCGCGCCGCCTGCTGCATCGAATGGGTGACGATGATGAGCGTGTACTGCCGTCTCAGCTCTTCCATCAGCTCCTCGATGCGGGCGGTCGCGATCGGATCGAGCGACGAGCAGGGCTCGTCCATCAGGATCACCTCGGGGCTCACCGCGATCGCGCGCGCGATGCAGAGGCGCTGCTGCTGGCCGCCCGAGAGGCCGGTGCCGGGCTCGTTCAGGCGGTCCTTCACCTCGTTCCAGAGCCCCGCCTTCTCGAGGCTCATCTGGATGATCGCCTCGACCTCGCTCTTGCTCGAGACGAGCCCGTGGATCTTGGGGCCGTAGGCGACGTTCTCGGCGATCGATTTCGGGAACGGATTGGGCTTCTGGAACACCATGCCGACGCGGGCGCGCAGCTGCACGACGTCGATCTCGTCCGAATAGATGTCCTCGCCGTCGAGGCGGATGTCGCCGGAGACGCGCGCGATGTCGATCGTGTCGTTCATGCGGTTGAAGCAGCGCAGGAACGTCGACTTGCCGCAGCCCGACGGGCCGATGAAGGCCGTGATCTGGTTGGGCATGACGTCGATATCGACGTCGTACAGCGCCTGCTTCGCGCCGTAGAAGACGTTGCACCGGCGCGCGGTGAGCTTCGGGGTCTGGGCCTGCACCTGGGACTCGGAGATCGAGATCGGCGGGACGGCGTCCATGATGCACCCCTTACCAGCGCCGTTCAAATCGGCGGCGGAGGAACACGGCGAGCGCGTTCATCGCCACGAGGAAGACCAGAAGCACGATGATCGCCGCCGCGGTCTTCTCCTGGAAGCCGCGCTCGGGCTTGTCGGCCCAGATGAAGACCTGCGCCGGCAGCGCGGTGGCGGGATCGAGCGGCGAGAGCGGCGGCGCGGCGATGAACGCCTTCATGCCGATCATCAAGAGCGGCGCGGTTTCGCCGAGCGCGTGCGCCATGCCGATGATGGTGCCGGTCAAGATGCCCGGCATCGCGAGCGGCAGCACGTGATGGGTGATGACCTGCATCTTGGAGGCGCCGAGGCCGTAGGCGGCCTCGCGGATCGAGGGCGGCACGGCTTTCAAGGAGGCGCGCGTCGCGATGATGATGGTCGGCAGCACGAGCAGGCTCATCACCATGCCGCCCACGAGCGGCGCCGAGCGCGGCAGGCCGAAGAAATTGAGGAACACCGCGAGGCCGAGCAGGCCGAACACGATCGAGGGCACCGCGGCCAGATTGTTGATGTTGACCTCGATCAGGTCGGTGATGCGGTTCTTGGGCGCGAACTCCTCGAGGTAGATCGCGGCGGCGACGCCGACCGGAAAACAGAGCAGCAGCGTCACCAGCATCGTGTAGGCCGAGCCCGCCAGCGCGCCGAGGATGCCGGCGAGCTCGGGCTCGTTGGAATCGCCCGCGGTGAACAGGCGCCAGTTGAAGTCCAACGCGATGGCGCCCTGCTTCTGAAGCGCGTCGATCCATTGGAACTGCTTGTCCTTGACCTGGCGGTCCGCTTCGGGCGTGGAGCGCCGGATGCGCCCCTTGTAGGCCATGTCGATGTCGGAGTGCGCCGGGACGGTGATCGTGACCGACTTGCCGATGAGCGCCGGGCTCGTGAGCACGGCCGTGCGCAGCACGGTATCGGCGCCGGCGCTGATCATCCTGGCGAGCAGGCGCTCGTCGTCGTGGCC
>SBBV01000264.1 GCA_005240015.1 Candidatus Odyssella thessalonicensis
CCAGGATCCCTACAGCCTGCGCTGCCAGCCGCAGGTGATGGGCGCCGCGATCGACACGCTCCGCCATGTCGGTCAGGTGCTCGAGCGCGAGGCCAATGCCGTTTCCGACAATCCGCTGGTCTTCGCCGGCGATGGCGCGATCCTGTCCGGCGGCAATTTCCACGCCGAGCCGGTCGCGCTCGCCGCCGACCACCTCGCCGTCGCCATCGCCGAGGCGGGTGCGATCGCCGAGCGCCGCGTGGCGCTGTTGATCGACGCATCGTTCAGCACGTTGCCGCCGTTCCTGGTCGCCGAGCCCGGCCTCAACTCGGGCTTCATGATCGCGCAGGTCACGGCGGCGGCTGCGGCGTCGGAAAACAAGTCGCTCGCGCATCCAGCCAGCGTCGATTCCCTACCCACCTCCGCCAATCAGGAGGACCATGTGAGCATGGCGACCTTCGCGGCGCGGCGGCTGGGTGCGATGAATGACAATCTCCGTACCATCCTGGCCGTGGAATATCTGGCCGCGGCGCAAGGCATCGACTTCCACAAGCCACTCGAAACCTCGGCGCCGCTCAAGGCCTTGCATGCGCTGCTGCGCGCCGAAGTCCGGTTTTTCGACCGCGATCGCGCCTTTGCGCCCGAGATCGCACGCGCCGCGGCGCTCGTCGAGGATCCGCGCCTTGCCGAGTTCGCCGGCTCGCCTTTGTGGCGCCCCTAGGGCGGCCGCGTTCCGCTTGCAGGGCCGCGCCGTTGTTTCGGGGCTGGGCCTGGGATAATTTGAAAAAGGGGATGTTCCGCCCCTCGGGAGGAAAAGCATGAATCGGAAAGCGAGTTCGATCGATCGGCGCACGGCCATCAAGACCGGCGCCGCGGCGGTCGCCGTCGTCGCCGCGGCCGGCACCTTGGCCAAGCCCTACATCGCGCGCGCCCAAGGCGAAGGCCCGATCAAAGTTCCGCCGCTGCCCTACAAGGACGACGCGTTGGCGCCGGTGATCTCCGCCAACACGATCGGCTTCCACTACGGCAAGCATCACACCGGCTATGCGACGGCGCTCAACACCGCGCTGGCGGGCCCGGCCAAGGACTACGCCTCGCTCTCGCTCGAGGACATCATCAAGACCTCACGCGCCAATCCCAACCGGGCGGCCGTGTTCAACGCCGCGGCGCAGGTCTGGAACCACACCTTCTACTGGAACAGCATGCGGCCGGGTGGCGGTGGCGAGCCGCCCGCGGGCAAGCTCAAGGACGAGATCGGCAAGGCGTTTGGCGACTTCGCCAAGTTCAAGGAGGCGTTCGCGCGCGCCACGATCGGCCAGTTCGCGAGCGGTTGGGGCTGGCTCGCCTGGGACGAGAAGGACAAGAAACTCGTGATCCAGGCCACCTCCAACGCCGAGACGCCGCTCCATCGCGGCATGAAGCCGATCCTCACCATCGACGTCTGGGAGCACGCCTACTATCTCGACTACCAGAACCGGCGCGCCGACTACGTCAACGCGGTGATCGACAAGCTCATCAACTGGGAATTCGCCGCGAAGAACCTGGGCTGAACGCGCCGCTCGGCCGGCGACTGGACGAGCGAGGGCCGCGACCCCATATGGGTCCCGGCCCTATCCGCTTTGGCTGCGCGCATCCGCGCGGGTCCGCCGTTCTGGACTTGCCGCGGGAGCTCCTCTATAAGCGGCGGCCTTGCCGCGGGGCCTTGCGCCCCGCCCGGCGAATGCCCCTCGGGGCTTCGGGCGGCGCCCTTGAGCGGCCAGCCCCACCCTTCATGGGCCCAGGTAGCTCAGCGAGTAGAGCAGCGGACTGAAAATCCGCGTGTCGGCGGTGCAAATCCGTCCCTGGGCACCATTCTATTTCCCTCCGAATATCAGCGCTTTAGTCATAGATTAGAGTCGGAGCATTTGGCGGCCTCGAGGTTGCCGAGATGACGATAGCGGAAGGCCTTGCGCGGGACGCGCCGTGGATGGTTCTAGCTGCCGGCCTGACTTGAGGGAAAGATGGAGCTGGCCATGCGGTCGACGACATCGGTCGCGGCGCGAGCCGGCGGAACGGTCTCTCGCAGCGGCGGCGCGATCGAATCGCTTGGAACCCGTTCCAATCGACCACGATCATTACGCTCGTGAAGAATCACGCCCTCGAGCGGATCAAATTCGCCCTGCCATGGCGCCTGCTCGATCGCGCCGGCGGCGTCTGCATATCCGGCTTCCCACCGTGCGCGAATGCCCAACGGGCTGAAATCGAGGTCTTTGGTGTGATCCTCATTGTGGATGCGGGGCGCCAGTAGGCGGACGACATGCATACGCGTGAGGCATCCGTATCCAGATAAATTTCGAACTTCATCGCTGTTGCGCGCCGCCTCGGGAATGTGCCGGACGAGTTCTTTGATGACATGACGCAATCGGTGGGTCTGTTGCTGACGCGCAATGTGGTTCGAGACCCGGCTTGAATATTGGATGTCCTTCTGGCGGTGGAGAACTTCCCAGATCGATTCCGGCTCTGGCCCGATCGGGTTCCACATATGGACCGCAAAGATCAGCGAGTTACGACGAGGATTGTCGTCGAACACGACTTCGGTCGGCGTGTTCGAGAGTATGCCGCCGTCCCAGTAGAGATCGCCGTCGATGCGTACGGCGGGGAAAGCCGGCGGCAACGCGCCGGACGCCATGATGTGCTTGACGCCGATCTCGCCGTCTCGGCCGTCGAAATACCGCATCCGGCTACTGCGCACATGCGCGGCGCCGACCGTGAGCCGGGGCTTGCATCGATTGATGAGCGGAAAGTCGACGAGCTCAAGCAGCGTTTTTTCGAGCGGTGCCGTCGAGTAAAAACCGGCGCGGTCGGCGCCGAGCGGAACGTGCGTGCCCCAGAAGACCGGCGGGTGAGGTCGGAAGAAGCCCGCAATACCGGCGCCGAGGGTGTTCCAATAGGACAAGGCCTGGGCGAGCGGCGGCCACGTCCATTCGTTGTTCCAGATCGATTTGTGCGCCATGCGCCGCCAGAACTCTTCGAGTCTCGGCAGGCGATTTGGCTCCTCGTTGCCGGCGATCAGGCTGGCATTGATTGCACCGATCGAAGTGCCGATGATCCAATCCGGCTCGATGCCTGCCTCGTGCAGTGCCTGGTAGACACCGGCCTGATAGGCGCCGAGCGCGCCGCCGCCTTGGAACACGAGCACGACCTGACCCAGCCCCTGCACCGACTGGCCGTTCCCGCGCGCTCTGACCGCACGGCCTGTTGCCTGGTTTGACGTGCCTGCCATCTCGACCTCCGTGTAAACACAAATTTTCGCGCGACTGCGCGAACCCGCGGCGGCAGCAGGCTAAAGCGCTACCCGTCGGATCCGAAAATGCCGATTGCTTGGGGTTTTGATAGCCGGGAGTCATGGCGCCATCCGGCGCGCCTGGTCGAAGTCGATGAGGTGGGAGCATCGATACAAGAGACACTCGGCATTTCGTTTCGGCGCCTCGTCGCGTTCATTCTCGTGAAGCACTGCTACTCGGGTCGCGGCCCGTATCGGTGCCCACGCGGAGTGACCGACCATGGCAATTTCGAGCGATATCCCGTCTGCGGCCGCGAACGCCGGCCACCCTGCGCACAGCGCCCTCTTGCGCTCGGTCGTCATCGGCTTGATCGGCTTTCTCACGCTCGTCGATCTGTTCGCGACGCAGGCGATCTTGCCGTCGCTCGTCAGGGCCTATGGCGTGTCGCCCGCAGCAATGGGCTTCGCCGTCAACGCCAGCACGATAGGCATGGCCGTCGCCTGCCTCTGCGTCGCCCTCGTCAGCCGCCATCTCAATCGCCGGCTCGGCATCTGGGTGAGCCTGGCACTACTGGCGATACCGACCTCGCTACTCGCGATCGCCCCAGATCTCGCCACCTTTGCGGCGCTGCGCATTGCCCAGGGCGTCTTCATGGCCGCGGCCTTCACGCTGACCATGGCGTACCTGGCGGAGCATTGCAGCGCGCAGGACACGGCCAGCGCACTCGCCGCCTACATAACCGGCGTCGTCGCCAGCAACCTGATTGGGCGCCTCGTGGCCGGCTCGGTCGCCGACGTGTTCGGCCTCGCGGCAAACTTCTATTTCTTTGCCGTGCTCAATCTCGCCGGCGCGGCTCTCGTCTTCATCAATCTCGACCGCATGTCGAAGATGGCAATGGCCGGACCGGCCGCGCGCTCGCCTTTGGCGAGCTGGGGCGAGCATCTACGCAACCCGCTGCTGCGCGCAAGCTTCGGGATCGGCTTCCTCATCCTGTTCGCGTTCATCGGCACCTTCACCTACGTGAACTTCGTTCTGGCGCGCGCGCCGCTTTCCGTCAGCCAGATGTCGCTCGGCTTCGTCTACTTCGTCTTCCTGCCGTCGATGGTCACGACCCCGTTGGCCGGCCGCACCGCACTGCGCGTCGGCACCCGGCCGACGATCTGGATCGCCTTGCTTGTCGCAGGCGCCGGCCTTCCGCTCTTGCTCCTGCCGAGCTTGGCCGCGGTGCTTGCGGGCATGGTCGTCGCCGGCGTCGGCACGTTCTTCGCTCAAGCCGCGGCAACCGGCTTCGTAGGGCGCGCCGCCACAACCGACCGCGCTGCGGCAAGCGGGCTCTATCTCGCCAGCTACTACCTGGGTGGACTCGCCGGCGCCGCGGTTCTTGGGCAGATCTTCGACCGCTATGGTTGGGAAGCCTGCGTCGCCGGCATCGGGATTTCGCTGGTCCTGGCGGCGTGGCTCGCCGGCCGCCTGCGGATGCCACAACGCCCGTAGTGGCGCCTGCCGCCTAATTCCGCCGAGGAGGCTCAAGCGATGCCAGAGAAATTTGACGCCGTCGTCATCGGCAGCGGGCAATCCGGGCCGTGGGTGGATAGCAACAACCCTCCGGTGCGCGCGTGCGTGCAATCACCTCGTCTATGGCGGCCGGGCATGCTCGTGGAGATCATGGTCGCTGCGGCAAAGTAGACGAGTTGGGGCCGACGGGAGCCGAGCCGCGCGTGCGTTGGACGGAGCGTGGCGGCGATGCAGCGCCGTCCATCGCCGGGCCAAGGGCGACGTGGGCGGCAAATGCTGGCGCGCGCTTGGTCGGTGCGATCTAGGCTGCGCGTTTCGATTTCGGCTTTAAGCCATGGCCTGCGTCGTGTGGTGGGCGATCTACGGCGAAGGTTGAGCCCCGAGCCGCGTCACGATTTGGTCGCGACGCGAGGCCAAATCTGGGCCACGCGGAGAGCCATCAGTTGCTTCGGACCATTCCATCCTGGTTGAAATGGTGAACACAGTAATGCGCCCATGAATCTCCGTACGCCATCTCCATATCGCCCGTCACCGACGTCGTGCCTAGTCCGATCTCCGCATAGGTGAACTCGAAACTGCCGCTCGGTCGCGCCAGTGCTATGTGGAACGGCGCACCCGTGAACTCATTGATGATCGGTCTGCCCCGGCTCGTCATGACGCCCGGTATCTCGACGCTTGCGGTCCTCGCTTCGAAGTTGGCCTCGAGTTTGATCGGCAGAAACAGCGTCTTGAAAGATTTCGAGCAAGTGGATGCGAACACGGAGAAAAGATTGCCGAAGGGGGCACCTGCCGCGCCTGAGATGATCTTTTCGAGCGCTGACCGCTGGGCTTCGTCTGCCCGCTCGTCGATGACGGTCTGACGCTGACCGTTCCCGTCCTTGATTTCGCCGGGCCACTTGTAAAGCGCGGCCCAATTGAGACCGGCAAGCGGCGTATCGTTGAAATGGCCGTCGACGAGGTGGCCGACGAACGCCGACTGACAATAGCCGTGAGTGCTGGGCAAGTTGAACTGGCAGCCGCAATTGATGGCGCAATTGCAGTTGTCGTAGGTCTCGCTCTTGAAAACCCATTGGTCCGTCATCCTCGTCACCGTTCTCTACTGATGGTCCTGCTGAGAAACATCGGAAACACGACCCGACCGTTCTACAGCCAACCAATGTCAGAGCGAGTCTCAGCGAACACAGCAAAATTCGATCTGGCTAAGCAGTCTGCTGTCACCACTCAGCGGATCAAGCCATCCTGGTTGTAGTGGTGCACGCAAAATAGCGCCCATGAATCTTCGAACGCCATCTCCATGTCACCGCTTACCGAGGTCGTGCCTCGCCCAATTTTCCCCATAGGTAAACTCGAAGCTTCCGGCTGGCCGTGCCAGTGCAATGTGGAAGGGTTCGCCATTGAATTTGTTGATGATTGGTCTGCCGACACTCTTCACAACACCCGGGATGTCGACGTTCGCGGTTCTGAGTCGGAGATTCACCTCGAGATTGATCGGCAGGAAAAGCGTCTCGAAAGATTCCGTACACAAGGAACCGAAAACGGAAAAATGGTTGCTGAGTGGCCGGCATGCCTCACCCGATATGATCGTTTCAAGAGCAATCCGTTGGGCCTCGTTCGCCCGCTCGTCGACAATGATCTGGCGCTTGCCGTTTCCTTCCTCGATCTCGCCGGGGAATATGCAGAGCAGCGACCAATTCAGGCCCGTCAGCGGCGTGCCATTGAAATGACCTGCACGACGGTGCCGACATAGGCAAACTGACAATTTCCGTGTGTCGTGGGCTCGTTGAACCGACACCCGCAGCTCACTGCACAATTGCAGTTATCGTAAGTCTCGCTCTTGAATTCCCATCGATCTGACATTTCGCCAATCCTCCCACTTTTGCACCACGATGCCGCTGCGGGCAGGGCCGGCCAAGTTCAAGATTTGTAGCGTCGGCTCCGCCCGGCAGAGGAGGTTCGCCATGGCGCGCTTCCGCGGCTACGGCCAGTTTCGTCCCCGTGACGATGGCGGCAGAGATCTTACCGCAATGGGCTTGAGATCGATCGCCGCACGCGTCAAAAGTCCCTGGCCTATCCATCGTCGGAACCTGCCCGCGCATGAAATTGCGTCCTGCGCCTCATACCGCCCGGCATTCATCGCCGGCACCGACCCGCGCGGTGCCGCGCGCCCGTTCGCGCCGCGGCGCCCGGCCCGTGCGCGTGAACGATCCCGAGGGCGTCAAGCGCGACATCATCGACGTCGCGACCGCCGAGTTCTCGCGCAAGGGCTATAGCGGCGCGCGCGTCGACGAAATCGCGGCCCACACGCGGACCAGCAAGCGGATGATCTACTACTACTTCGGCGGCAAGGAGCCGCTCTACGTCGCTGTGCTGGAGGAGGCCTACCGAAAAATCCGCACCGTCGAGGCGAGCCTCAACCTCGAGGGCCTCGATCCCGTCTCGGCGATGCAGCGCCTGACCGGCCACACCTTCGACTACTACCAAGCTCACCCGGAATTCGTGCGCCTGGTGATGATCGAGAACATCCATAACGCCCGGCACATGAAGCGATCCAGGGCGATTCAAGGCCTCAACGTGACCGTGATCGACGCGATTCGGCGGCTCTATCGGCGCGGCGTAGAGGAGGGCGTCTTCCGGGCGGGGCTCGATCCCATCGATATCCACATGACGATCAGCGCGCTCGGCATCTTCAATGTCGCCAACCGGGCGACGTTCTCGACGATTTTCAAGAACGACATGACCTCGCCGGCGGCGCGCGCCACGCGCCGCGCCCAAGTCATCGAGGCCGTCCTCCGCTACGTCGGGCGCGGCGTTGACAGAATGAACTAATTGGTACAAAACCGGCAGCAAGAAAACGCACACAGAGCCAGGGAGGAAATCCGTGCAGAAGACGCTTTTCGCCTGCCTGTTTACCGCCGCCGCGGGGGTCTCGGCCGCCGCCGCGCAGGACATCAAGATCCCGAGCATCATCGAGCTTTCCGGCGCCGGCGCCACCGTCGGCAACAACTGGAAGAACGGCTCGAGCCTCGCCGTCGAGGAGATCAATGCCGCGGGCGGCATCCTCGGGAAGAAGATCGTGCTCGAATTCGTCGATACCGGCTCCGACCCGGGCAAGGCGCGCGCCGCGATCCAGCGCGCGCTCGACGGCAAGCCGATCGCGATCTTCGGGCCGATCTATTCGGGCTCGGTCAGCGCCACGTTGAAGCTCACCAATGAGGCGGGGGTCCCGCAGATTATCGGCGGCGAGGCCGCCAATCTCACCCAGCAGGGCTCGAAATACCTGTTCCGCACCTCGTTCGGCCAGAACGTCTCGATGCCGAAGATCGCCAACTACCTGCGCGACGAGGTGAAAGCGCGGTCGGTGGCCATCGTCTACGTCAACAACGACTTCGGCCGCGGCGGCCGCAACGCGATCATCAAGGAGCTCCAGAGCCGCGGCATCAAGGTCGCCGCCGACATCTCGACCGAGAGCGGCCAGGCCGACTTCGCCGCCGACGTCATCAAGGTCAAGGGATCGGGCGCCGACGCGGTCTTCGTCTACTTGAACGAGGAGGAGAGCGCGCGCTTCCTGCGAGAGGCCAAGAAACAGGGTCTCGACAAGCCGCTCATCGGCGAGACGACGCTGCTCGGCCAAAAGGTCATCGACCTCGCCGGCGATGCGGCCAACGGCGTGCGCGGGCATGTGGGGCTGACCGTCGACGCGCCGATTCCTGCGATCCAGGCCTTCGGCAAGAAGTTCGAGGCGCGATTCAAGTACAAACCGGACCACAACGGCGTGAAGGGCTACATCGCCCCGTACATGATCAAAGCGGCGGCCGAGAAGGCCGGCAAGCTCGATCCCAAGGCCATCGCCGCGGCGCTGCACGGCCTCACCATCACGCCCGACAAGGTGCCGGGCATTCTGATCGAGGCCACCTGGGACGACACCGGCGAGATCGACCGCATCAGCTTCCTGGCCGAGGTCAAGGACGGGAAGCAGGTCATCACCAAGGTGCTGCCCAAGCTCAAGAAGTAGCGGGGCGGGGGCGGGCGTCGGCCACTGGTCGAGCCCGCGCCCAACCGCGGCGAAGCGCAGGTGTGGCGCGTGCCTGAAAGTCCGAGCGAAGCATCGCATGTGGGCGGATGGCCGCTAAACTGCATCGGCTAGATCCTTCGCTTCGCTCAGGGTGACGAGCAGCCGATGGCCGATTTCCTTCAATTGCTGATCGCGGGCCTGGCGACCGGCGCGATCTACGCGCTGGCCGCCATCGGCTTCACGCTGCTCTGGCAAACCTCGCAGACGATCAATTTCGCCCAGGGCGAATTCGTGATGTTGCCGGCGTTCTTCGCGCTGGTGGCGATGCACGGGTTCGGCCTGCCTTTCTGGGTCGCGGCGCTGATCGCGATCGCGACGGCGGTGCTGCTGCTCGGTGTCATCTTCAAATTCGCCATCGTCGATCCGCTCATCCGGCAGGGCGTGCTGCCGCTGGTGATTTCGACGATCGCGGTCGGGCTGCTGCTGAAGGACGGCGCCAAGGAGGCCTACAGCGCCGAGGCGCAGCGCTTCCCGTCGATCTTTCCTGACCGGCTCGTCGAGATCGTCGGTGTGAAGGTTTCGATCGCGCAGCTGGGCGTGCTCGGTGTCGCGGTCGCGACGATCGCGGCG
Organism: Candidatus Odyssella thessalonicensis; assembly: GCA_005240015.1. Lineage (GTDB taxonomy): Bacteria > Pseudomonadota > Alphaproteobacteria > Bin65 > Bin65 > SBBV01. The sequence continues at coordinate 9,400 of SBBV01000264.1, forward strand.
CTGCAGTGGTTCCTCGCCGGCACGCGCACCGGCCGCCAGATGCAGGCAACGGCGCAGAACCCGACAG
>SBBV01000020.1 GCA_005240015.1 Candidatus Odyssella thessalonicensis
CCTTGCCCTCAGAGCAGCGGGGCGAGCGCCGCGGCCGCGTCCTTGCCCGCCACCACCGGCACGATCTCGAATTCGACGAGATCGCTCCACGCGGCGACCCAGCGCTGGAGCAAGGCGATGTCGTCGGCTTCAATCAACTGGAAGCAGCGGCCGAGGTCGGCCGAAACCCAACTGCCCACGAATTTCAAACTCTCGGGAAAGCCGCGGCCCTCGTCGCGCAGGCGCCGGTAGACCGCTTTGGCATTCTGGTTGCGGAACTTTTCGATCACCATGAACAGCATCAGCTGCCCTCCGCCTTCTTCTGCCCGATCTTGGGCTCGGTGCCGGCGAGAAGGCGGCGGATGTTTCCGGCGTGGCGCAGCCAGACGAGGAGCGCCACGACGAACGCGAATTTCGCCACCTGCGCGTAGACGATGGCGCTGCCCCAGAGCGGCCAGATCAGGCTGTCGGCGGACCACGCATAGACCGGCGCCAACGCGATGGCGGCGAGCGCCGCGAGCGAGGAGTAGCGGAACAGCGCGGCGACGACGAGCCAGGTGAAGCAGGCGAGCGTGCCGATCGGCCAGGCCGCCGCAAGCAAGAGGCCGAGCGCGGTCGCAACCCCCTTGCCGCCCTTGAAGCCGAGCCAGACCGGGAACATGTGGCCGAGCATCGCGCCGAGGCCGGCGGCGAGCGCCATGTCCTCGGTGTAGAATCGGACGACGAGCAGCAGCGCCACCGCTCCCTTGGCGCCGTCGAGCAGCAAGGTGGCGAGCGCCAGTCCCTTCCGGCCCGTCCGCAGCACGTTGGTGGCGCCGATATTGCCGGAGCCCACCTTCCGGATGTCGCCGAGGCCGGCGAGGCGCGTGAGCACAAGGCCGAACGGAATCGAACCGAGCAGGTAGCCGAACGCGAACGCCCCGGCGAGGTAGGGAAGGATGCGCGACCAGAAAAAGGGATCGGGCATGACGTTCCTCAGGCCTTCCTGCGCGCGAGTTTCGGCAGGCCGAACCCGATGTCGATGAAGCGGTGCTCGAGCCAGGAAAGGAGCTTCGCGGTCACGGCGCTCGCCTGGTCCGGTCGCATGCCCGGAGCCACGGGCTCGACGGTCCCGGCGAGAAAGCGCAGCGAGCCGTCATCGTCGCGGAACGGGAACACCATCACCTCGGTCGGTATCCGATTTGCCGCCGCCGTGCGCGAGATCACGACGCCCCAGGCGCCGCACGGCGTATCGAGCTGCGCATTGTACGCCATGCGGCCCTGCTCGCGCTGTTCGCCGTCGCGCAACGCAAGGGCGTTAGTTCCGGTGAGCTCGACTCCCGAGAGCTCGCGTACCGCCGAGCCGGCGAGGCGAACGACGAAATGGCGCGGGTCGTGACGCTCGACGATGACGAAATTGGCGACGAACGTGCGCATCGCGCCGGGGTCGAGCGCGCGCTTCAGCGGCACGCCGTCGGTCTTGGTCATCGCGCACCAGTAACGGGCGTAGGCCTCGGCCATCGGGCCGAGTTTTTCCGGCAGATTGTCTAGTCCCGCCAAGCCCGCACGCGCCGCCATACTCGCTCAGGCGGCTTGAGCTTCGTAGAGCGTGCGGCCGGCCACCACCGTGCGCAGCACCCGGCCCATGACCGGCATTTCGTCGAAGGGCGAGTTCTTGGATTTGCTCTTGAAGCGCTTGGCATCGACGATCCAGGGCCGGTCGGGATCGAACAGCACGAGGTCGGCGGGCGCGCCCTTGGCGATGCGGCCGAGTGGCAGGCGCAGGATCGCGGCCGGCGCGCTGGTGAGCTTCCTGAGCACGTCGATCAGCGAGAGCCGGTTCTTGTGATGGAGGGCGAGCGCCAGCGGCAGCAGGGTCTCGAGTCCGACGACGCCGTTCTCGGCCTGCGCGAACGGCACCCGCTTGGTCTCCTGGTCCTGCGGCGCGTGATCGCTGGTGATCGCGTCGATCGTGCCGTCGGCGAGGCCGGCGATGACCGCCTCGCGGTCGCGATCCGTGCGCAGCGGCGGCGAGATCTTGCAGAAGGTGCGGTACTCGCCGATGTCGGCCTCGGTCAGCGTGAAATAGGGCGGAGCGGTGTCGCAGGTAACGCGCAGGCCCTTGGCCTTGGCGCGGCGGATCGCGTCGACGCCCTCGGCAGTCGAGACGTGCATGATGTGGAGCCGTGCGCCGGTGAGCTCGACGAGGCGGAGATCGCGCTCGATCATCATCACCTCGGCCATTGCCGGAATGCCGGGCAGGCCGAGCCGCATCGACATTTCGCCCTCGTTCATGGCGCCGCCCCTGGCGAGCGAGGGCTCCTCGGGATGCTGCAGGACGAGCGCATCGAAGGCGCGTGAATAGGAGAGCACGCGGCGCATCACCTGCGCTTCGGCCAACGCGCGCGGGCCGTCGGTGAAGCCGAGCGCACCCATCTCGGCGAGCAGGCCCATCTCGGCGAGTTCCTTGCCCTCGAGCCCCTGCGTGGCGGCGGCGTAGCAGTACACCTTGGTGGCACGCACCTCGCGCGCGCGCCGCGCGATGAATTCCACGCCCGAGACGTCGTCGATCACCGGATCGGTGTTGGGCAAACAGACCATCGCCGTGACGCCGCCGGCCGAGGCGGCCTCGGCCGCGGTCTGGATCGTCTCCTTGTGCTCCTCGCCGGGCTCGCGCAGCTGCACGCGCATGTCGACGAGGCCGGGGGCGAGGATCTTGCCCTCGCAGTTGACGATCTCGCAGTCGAAGGGCGGCGCGTCCTTGAAGAGGGCGGGCCCGAAGTCGCGAATGAGACCGCCCTCGGTGACGAGGGCACCCTTGATGTCGGTGCCCGAGGCGGGATCGATAATACGGGCGTTGACGTAGACGACGGGGCTGCCGCGGCCGTTGCTGCCGGGCATCAGTTGGCCACCTCGATGGCCGGCGCGTTGGAGCGCAGCGCGCGCGTCAGGATGTCGAGGCACGACATGCGCACCGCGACGCCCATCTCGACCTGCTCCTGGATCACGCTGCGGCCGAAATCGTCGGCCACCTCGCTGTCGATCTCAACTCCGCGGTTCATCGGGCCCGGATGCATGATCAGCGCGTCGGGCTTGGCCGCGTCGAGCTTGTCGTAATCAAGGCCGAAGAAGCGGAAATACTCGCGCGTGGACGGCACGTAGCGCCCCTGCATGCGCTCGTTCTGGAGCCGCAGCATCATCACGATGTCGGCGTCGGCGAGGCCCTTCCTCATGTCGGAATGCGCCTCGACGCCGAGGCGCTCGATGGCACCGGGCAAGAGCGTCGGCGGCGCCACCACGCGCACGCGGGCGCCCATCGTGTTGAGCAGATGGATGTTCGAGCGCGCGACGCGGCTGTGCAGCACGTCGCCGCAGATGGTGACGATAAGGCCCTGAAGGCGCCCCTTGCGCCGCCGGATCGTGAGCGCATCGAGCAGCGCCTGGGTCGGGTGCTCGTGCTGGCCGTCGCCGCCGTTCATGACGACGCAGTGGACCTTGTCGGAGAGCAGCTTCACGGCGCCGCTCTCGGGGTGGCGCACGACGAGCACATCCACGTGCATCGCGTTCAACGTGATCGCGGTATCGAGCAGCGTCTCGCCCTTCTTCACCGAGCTGCCGTCGGCCGACATGTTGATGACGTCGGCGCCGAGGCGCTTGCCGGCGAGCTCGAACGAGGTGCGCGTCCGCGTCGAGCTCTCGAAGAAGAGGTTCACCATCGTACGCCCGCGCAGCAGCGCGCTCTTGGCGCCGCCGCGGCGGTTCAGCTCCACATAGTGCTCGGCGATGTCGAGGATCTCGGTGATCTCCGCCGCCGCAAGGCCTTCGATGCCGAGCAGGTGGCGATGCCGGAAGGGCACCGCGAGTGCGGGTGCGCTGGTGAAATCCGGTCGAGCAATCGGCGACATCAAAGCGACACTATAGGTGCGGCCCCGGCCCCGCGGCAAGGGCTGC
>SBBV01000304.1 GCA_005240015.1 Candidatus Odyssella thessalonicensis
ATGCGCGGCATCTCCGGCGCGACGCGGCAAGGGATGCCGAGCGCCTCGTAGCGCGCGCGGACCGGCCCGTCGCGCCGGCACCAGACCTCGGCCGCCACTGCGCCGGGCGCCATGTGGCTGAGCGACTCGTAAAGGCTGCGCGACGATCCGCCGAATCCGCCCTCGATGTCGAGGCAAAGCGCTCGCATCTCACTCATGCCCGCACGGCCCTGCACGCCAGCAGGCCCGCTGTGCGCTCCCATCCTAGACGAAACAGAGCGTCGAAGATGGAGAGACCCGGCACGAAATTTGAGTGGCCTTGATCATAGATTGGGTGAACGAAATCACTATAGATCAAGGCCACGCCGGCGGCCGCAAATTTCGCGGGATCCTGATACTTGTCGCCGCCTCGGCCCGAGAGATAAACCGCGCCCTCGCCGCAAGCCCGCACGAGCGCGATCAGGCGATCGTCCCCCTTGGCTACATCGGCCCCTAGCGTGGAGGCGCGGCGCAACACGGCGCGCAGGCCGAGCCGCTCGGCTAACACCGCGATGAGCGATTCGTTGCTGGCCGCGAGATCGGTGGCCGGCAGTGCGGAATAGCGCTCCGCCAGCCAGGGCCATATGTCGCGGAAGGCTGGCGCATCGGCATACAGTGCCTTCAGCGTCTCGCAATGGACGCGCGGCCATGTTGCGTTAGCCGCGCGAACACGATTGATGGGATCACCGAAGCGATAGGTCACGGGAACGGTGAGCCAGCGCCCCGCGCCGCCGACGTCGATTTGAACGCGATTGGTGTAGCTGTTCTTCGAGTACTGCGCATCGTCGAGCAGCACGAATATATCGGCGCGTGCCATCTTCGCGAAATAGCCGAGCCACGGGATGTAGTTCGGCTGATGGATGGCGACGATCATGCGCGCTCGGACAACGAGCACGAGAGCACGTGATAGCCCCGCTCCTGCGCCACGATCCGGAAGCCGAAGCGCGCGTAGAACATATGGCCGCGGCTGTTCTCGAGCGCGACCTTGAGGCTGAGGCTCGAGCATCCGGCCGAGCGGCATCGCCGCTTCAGGGCGATCATCAATTCTGCTCCGCTTCCCGCGCCGCGCCGATCGGCGGCGAGCATGAAATGGTGGAGATGTGCCAGCGCAGGGCCCTTCTCCGAAGCGATGGCATAGCCGATGGGCCTCGGCCCATCCCAAGCGGCCAGCGAGAGCTCCCATTTCCGCGGCAGCTCGAGCAGGAAGTGTTTGGCCTGCCAATACTCACCGGGAACGTCGCGCGCGATCGCTACGAAATCTTCGATGCAGGCGGCAACGTCTTTGCGGGTCAGAGGTGCGATGCGCACCCGGTTGCCGGTCATGCGGCCGCCTCGTCCAGGACGCGCTTCAGCCAAGCCCAGCGGCGCGCTTCATGCTGACCGGTGTGGAAGAGGACCGCGAACGTGCCGCCATAGCGTCGGCACATGTCGGCCGCCCACAGCGTATCGGCGACCGCACGCTCGAGCGGCAGATCCGCATACTTGCCGCCGAAAAGGCTGAACTCCATGGCCGCCGTAGAGAGCTGCACGAGCGGAAGCGCGCGCCTTGCAATGAGATCGTAGGTCTGGTGCGGCCGGCACGTGCCCGTGCGGAAGCCAACCGCCTCGGGATAGGCCGGCGTGCAATCGAGCACCATGCCCGCCTCAGACCAGATGCGCGGCGTTGCCGCGGCGTCGTAGCGCAGCACATGCTGGCGGCCCTCGCGCACCTCGCCCCCGATCACGCGCTCGAGGCCGTCGCGCTGGCGACGCCATTCCTCGGGATCCGTGGCGGTCTCGAAGCCGGCGTGGAAGCCGATCGCATGCCCGCGTCCGCGAATCTCGCCGGCAAGACGTGCCAGCGTCTGCCGCATGGTCGCGGCATAGGGGCTGTCCCTTGGGTCGGACGACGGGCCCATGAAGTAGAAATGACTCCGGATGCCGCGCTGCTCGGCCCAATCCATCAGGCGGCGCGAGGAGTGCCACGGCTCGCCGCCGAAATAGGCCGCACGGATGCGCGAGAGCGCGGCGCCCGGCCGGCCGCGCTTCAGCACATCGCCGGCGGCCCAGCGCATGGGCTCCCATACGCGATGATAGCCCTTCAGCATGTCGACATCGTGCGTGAGCTTGACGGCGTAGCGCATGCGCAGCGGAGGCTCGGATCGCCCGGTCAGGGCGGCCGCGAGATCGTGCGCGGCGCGATCCGCCCAAGGATGAAGCCGCCCGCCGTCGGCCGGGAACAGCGCGGCGGAGAGCGGGAAGCGACCGTATCGGTCGCGCGCCGGATGATCCCGCTCCTCGAGCCGCGTGAGCAGCATGAAGATGAGGCCGAGCGCGTCGTAACCGAGTGTGCGCCCGTTGGACGGAGGCCGCAGCCCGCCGCCCGGGCGAACCGCCGTGGCAAGTGCGTCGACGAGCGGGCGGATGCCGCTGGAATCAACGTGCACGCAACCAGGGAACAGCACCGCCGGCACTGCGATCACGTCGGTTGGTGCCCCCGCGCCGTAGTGCAGCACGCGCTCGGCATCTCTCGCGCGCTGTACGTGGTAGGCAGCGTCGAGAAATCCGCAAGCGAATTCGAGCTCGGGCCGGAAGGCTTCGAGCGCGGGCGCGAGCGAGAGCCGGTAACGGACGTCAGCCATGCCCGGCAATACCGAAGAGGCGCACCCAAGCCTCGTGCGTCAGCAATTGGCGCAGCAACTTGGTGTGCCTGGCGCGGCCATCGAGATGCTCGTCGATGCGCGCGCGCAGCTGGTCGTTGTCAAACAGGCCGAAGCCGAGCGCGTCGAGATTGTCGCGGGTCGCGAGGAAGCGCGCGCGGTGCCCGGGATCGTCGCGGAAGAGGCCGGGAATGTCCTGCCACGAGCCGGCCGAATGCATGGCACTCGGCACGTCGGGTCGCGCGGCCAGGCCGAGGCGGCGCAGGCCGCCGCGGAGAAGCAGCGCCGCAATCTCCAGCCAGGGATGGAGATCGGCGCCAAAATGCGTGTTCGCATTGTTGAGCTGCGCCAGGGCCGGCGAGGCGGCGCGCAGCGCGAGCTGTACCGGCCGGCCGGCGCAGCGCCAGGCCGGCGGCATGCGCAGGTAGACGTCCATGACTTCGGCGTCGAACGCCGGCAGGCGCAGATTGGCCGCCGCGCGCACGCTCATCATCCCGGTGAACGCGTAGTGCTTGCTGACGGCATGGAGGATGAACGCATCCCAGGCGTTATAGGGATCATCCGAGTGGAGCCAGGGCTCCAGCACCGTCTGCATCGCGTCTTCCTGGCTCTTCCACCAGCGCTCGCGCCAGGCGGGTGCCACGATCCGTTCGATGGTCTTGCGCGGCGGTCCCTGGCGGAGGTTGTAGAGCACGTCGGCGCCCGTCGGGCGCCGGGGAATCCGGCGCAGCACGGGCAAGCGCGTGCGCGAGCCGCCGAGCTCCAGGAAGCGCGACGGCAGGTAGTAGCCGCGCAAGGTGTAATCGAGCCCGTGCCCGCTGAGGAGCGTGTCGCAGTTGGCGCGCACCGGCGGCAGGAAGACCGAGAACTGCGTCGAGGCCGGATAGAGCCCGTTGCTCTCGATCACGGTGTCGTCGTGGACCGCGAGCGTGTCCTCGGGCGCCACCACGGCGGCGTGATGCTCGGCGCCGCACAGCTGCGCCACGGATCGGGCCAGCTTCAGCTCGGGATTGTCCGCGAAGCTCGCCGTCGTCCAGCAGGTGAGGCTGCCCCTGGGGGCCGCGCCCAGCACCCAGCGGCTGTCGACGCCGCCCGAGAGCAGCAAGCCGGCGCGCCCGCCATTGACCGCGCGCTGCACGGCCGCGCGCATCGCCGCGTCGAGCACGGCGCTGCACTCGCCGCGGGCGAAATCGGGCTTGCGCCACTCGAGCTCCCAGTAGCGACGCTCGTGCGCGCCCGCGCGGTCGATCTCCCAGATGCACGCCGCCGGCAGCGCCTCGACGCCGGCGACCGAGGTGTAGCGACCAACCGTCCGCTGCATCGTGAACAGCTGTGCGAGCGCGTCGCGATCGGCCTTCTTCGGGATGCGCGCGTCGCCGAGCATCACGTAGATCATCGTGCCGAAGACGGTCTCGCCGTCGGCACGCCATACGTGCAGCGGATAGAGCGCGTGGCGGTCGGTGATCAGTGTGAGGCGATGCGCCGGCGCATCGTAGATCGCGGCGCAGAATTGGCCGTTGGCCAGCGCGAGCCGATCGAGCCTGCCGTTGCGATAGAGATCGAGGATGAGCGGCGCCGGATCGTATTCGTCGGCGCCGGCCCGCGCCGAGAGCTCGTGCGCGTTGTAGATGTCGCCGAGCGTCGCCACCGCGACGCCCGCCTCGCCGGCAAGGCCGCGCTTGGCGTCGTGACGGTGCGCGGCGCGCCCGAGCGCGGCACCCTGCCCGGCCGGCGCATGGATGGCGTAGCCGGCACGGTGGCGCTTGACCAGCGCCGCGAGATCCGCGGGCGCGCCGGGGTCGCGCCGATAGACGCCGAACAATCCGATCATGGCGGGCTTTCGCCGCCCCTATTTCCGCTCTTGCGGCAGAGCCATCACGTTGCCGCGCGGGCCGACGAACACGTCGTAGCCGGCCCGCTCGATCACGGGACGGATCAGGTCGGCGATGCGCTGCCCGCCGCGCGAATACCAGCCGGCGGCGCGGATGCGCGGGCGCAGGCGCGCGAGCGTGTCGGCGGCGCCGGCGAGCGCCTCCACCTCGGCGCCGTTCAAGGTGAGGCTCAGCATGTCGAGCCGCGCGAGATTCTGGTCGGCGACGAGGCCGTCGATGGTCAAGGTCGGCACCTTCTCGCGCCGGTCGCCCTGCTGAACTTCGGCAACGAGGCTGTTGCCCTGAGCGAACGTCGTCTCGAGATCGAGTTCGGTGACACTGTTCCAGACGCCGCGATGCAGCGGCACGACGTTAGCGGCCTGGTTCGCCTCGATGTTGCGTTTCAAGAGCGCGTGGCACTCGCCACTGGCTTCGACGGCGAAGACGCGGCCCTCCGGCGCGTCGCGCGCAATGCGGATCGCGCCGAACCCCAGGAACGCGCCGCAATCGACGACGACGTCGCCGCGGCCCGGGCGGAACGCGCGCATGAGCCGCTCGCGAACCGCGGAATCCTGCTGCGCGATGTTGTCCTTGTGCTGGCCGTGAAAGCCGTGCAGCCGCTCGAGGCCGTAGCCCTGCGGTCCGAGGTCGGGCCGCATGTGCGGATAGAGCCAGCGCGTGATGTAGTCCTTGACGATCCGGAAATGCCCGCGCGGCAGGCCGGGCGGCAGCGCCGGACGCAGCAGATCGTAGAGATCGGCGTTCTTGGGCTCGGTTCCGAATCCGAAAAGGCGCAGATTCTCGTCGGGCACCGCGAGCCAGGGCGTATTGCCGTCGCTGCCGAGCTTCACGCGCGGCATCAGCGCGGCGATCGTTTCGATCAGCGCGGCGTGGCGGCGATAGTGACGCTGGCGGTAGCCCGGAACCAGCGACTTCAGGCGCGGCGGTATGAAATTGAGCATGATCTCAGGCGGCGGCGCGCGGGCGGTAGGTCTTGAGATAGCCGAGCCGATCGATGACGCCGCCCGGCAGGCGGTTCATGAAGCGCTCGAACACCTGCACATCCTCGGCGGTGACGAGGGTGGCGCCGCGCCCCGCCGCGGCGTTGGTGTTCTTGACGGGCACGTGCGTGAGCGGAGTGTGCGCAAGACCGAGCGCGCGGAAGACGGCGGCCATGCTTTCGGCATGATTGAGGTCGCGCGTCGGGACCTCGACCGCGTGCGTGACCTGGCCGGAATCGCGCAGCGCAAGGTAGCGCAGATACATCTCGCACCAGGCCCAGAGATAGAGCTCGCCCTTGCCGAGCGTCTTGGGGTCCAGGCGCAGATGATTGCGCGCCGCGTCGGTCGGCGGATTGTCCTTCCAGAAATTCTTGTCGCGATTGAGGAAGCTGCGCATGTTGAGCAGCGGATCGCGCAGCAGGATCACGAGGTCGAAGCGCGGCACGAGCCGCGCGAAGCCGATGTGGAGCCCGCGCGCGAAGAATTTGCTCACGTCGACATAGATGCTCTTGCCGGCGCGCGCGAGCCAGCGCTCGGCCATCGCCAGGCGCTTGCCCGCCACGCGCTCGATATAGGCGTCATCGCCGGCGACGAACGCGCGCAGCACGCGCCCGCGCCCCAACAGCTCGTCGGTCTCGATGAAGCGCCGGCGGAAGTGGCGCTCGAGGTCGCCCAAGGCACCCGGCAGCCGGGTGCGCGCATGCGGCTGCTCGAACGCCGCATAGGCCTCGGGCACGTGGCGATTGACCCAGTCGGCGAACGAGGCTTGGCCGCAGCGGCCGGTCGCCACGGTGAAGATGTAGCGTTCGGCCATCGGTCTATTTCTTTGCGTTGCCGGCGTAGAGCATGCGGTCGCGTTCGGCGAACCAGAGATCGGCGTAGCCGCACTTCTCGAAACCCGGGATGTAGGGCCCGCCGATCGTGTAGTGGATGCTCGAAAGCTCGCCCAGCGGCGCGGCCGGATCGTAGTCGACGAGATGGTTCCAGCGGTGCGGCAGCGCGCCGATGAGATCGTCGTCGCCGAGCCATTCGAAGCGGTGCAGCGCGAGCCCGCTCGCGGTGTTGACGTAGTCCGCGGTGAGCGCCGTGCACTTGGCGCAGTTGAGCAGCATCACGCTCGACCAGTTCTTCTTCTCATACTGGCTCTGCGGCTCGTTCAGGAACTTGCGCGTTTCCTGCGGCACGTGGCTGTGCTTGACCACCATGACCGCGTAGCGCTCGTCGCGCAGCGCCCAGAGCTTGGCGATGTCGTCGAGCATCAGCATGTCGCAATCCATGAACAGCGCCCAGCCCTTGAAGCCGGCGAGGCTCGGCACCAGGAAGCGCGAGAACGAAAAATCGGTCGACTGCAGCGGATGGCGCTCGCGGCGCATCTGCCGCTTCAGCTGCGAGAGCATGAGCGGCGCGATCGTGACCGGCACCGAGGCACGGGCATGGATGCTGTGGGCGAGGACGCTGAAGGCCACGGCTTCGCGCGGATCGTAGCCGATGAAGACGCGGATCGGTTCGGACGACATTGCTCGGGTTCGCTTGCGGGCGTTAGGCGGCGCCGGCGGTGAGGCGGCGGAAATAGCCGGGATCGGCCTCGCGCGGCGCTTCGTTGATGGCGGCGGCAAGCGCGCCGGCATCGACGCGGAGGCGATTCTGCGCATCGGCGCGCACCGGCACGATGCGGCACCGCGCCTCGATCGCCGGCCGCACCGCGGGGTTGATGGCGTAGAAGCGATCGATCAGCACCACGGGCCGGCGCGTGCAGAGCGCCTCGACGAAGGTGGTCGAGGTCGGCGCGTCGAACAGAAAGACATCGGCGTCGTCGAGATGCTCCTCGAAGCGGCGGTAGGAGGTGGACGCCAGCGCCTCGATCGGATTGAGTTTGCCGACAAAGTGCCCTTCCGGATGCGGCTTGCAGAGGAGATCGATGTCGAGCTTTTGGAGCTGCTCGACGAGATGCATCTGGAAATCCCAGTACACCACGTCGGGCAGGCCGGCGAGCGGAAATTGGCGCAGGCCGCGATACGGGTGGCCGACATAGATCACGCGCTTGCGCGCGCCGGTGGGCGCGGTGGAATCGCGGAAGCAGCGGCGGAACAGCGGCTCGCCGCCTTCGCCGACGATCTCGACGCCGTTGACGAGCGCGGCCAGGGCCGCCGCCTCGGTGGCGGCGAGGAGCCGCGCCATTTCCCGCGTGGCCATGTGAAAGCGCGACGCCGTGCTCAGCTCGATGAGAGCTGTGGAACCCGGAAGCTGCGCCACGGCCGTGGCTCCGCCGTGGTCGAACACATCGACCTCGCCGCCGCGCCGGCGCAGTTCGGCCGCGACCACGCGCGTCGCATAGGCGCCGTTGGTGCCGCTCCAGATGCGCTTCGGCAGCCGCGCGCCGTGCAGAGCCGCCACATCCGCCGCCACGCGGGCCAGGGCATTGCCGAGGCGCGCGCGGAACGCTTCGCGCAGCCGCTGGCGATAGGTTTCTCCGAGTTCCGGGACGAGCGGCAGCAAGGCGTCGAGCGCTCGGTCGACGAGGTTCGCCGCGTCGCGCGCCGCCGGCGCTCCGCGGCTGCGCGCGTCGGAAACGACGTTGGCGGCGTGGCGGTAGGCGATGCGCCGCCGCGCGGCCGCTTGGCGCAGCAGATGATTGTGGCTGACGGCGATCGCCTCGGGCGCTGCGAGCGCGAGCGGCAGCCGCCACGCCGGCGTCCAGGTTGCCGCGCGCGCGATTCCGCGCAGAAACGCAAGCGGCGCCGGCTTCACGCCGAAGGGCCCGCGATATTCGAGCGGCTTGAAGCCGCGGCTGCCGGCGGCGAGCAGCGGCATTTCCGGCGGCCCGCCGCGCAGCTCGAGGCCGAGCTTGCTCGCCCGCTCGCACGCCCACGCCGACTCGACCAACGACATGAAGCCGTTGCCGAAGAGGCCGGCGGCCACGATCGCGATCTGGCGCTCGTCCGGATCCGCCAGCGACCCGGCGAAGCCCAGGATCGCGCCCGGAACGCGCGCGCCCACGGCGACCATCTCGGCCTGCGCCAGCGGCCAATGGAGTCTTTCCCGCCAATCCGCGATGCGCGCGACATCGTCGTAGACGAACGGCGCGATCCCGCTCTTCACGTCTGCGGCCGCCACGTTCATGCGCGCGCCCGCTGCGCCGGCGCCTCGAGCGCGATCGCGCGGCCGCCGGTGCCCGCGAGAATCTGCGCATAGGCGGCCATCCGCTCGGCATGCACCTCGATCGGCAGCAGCGCCTCGGCTCCCTCGCCGCCGAGGAATGCCGACAATTGCCGGAACAGGCCGGGCTTGAACCGCGTGTCGAGGTCGTCGGCAGGCGCGACGCCCTCCACCGTCATCTGCCCGACCCGCTGGAGGCGCAGCTCCTCGAGCGGCTGCAGGAAAAGGCGGTGCTTGCGCGTCACGATCTCGACGCCCCAGCGGCCCGGGCCGGTCCAGTCGGCGTGGTAGCTGAAGATGGCGCCGTCACGCGTGCGGCCCGCACCGGCAAAGATCGCGCCCGCCGGATGCCAGTCGAGCGCGCCGCCGACTTCGGCGGCGAGCGAAGCCGGCGCGCCGGCGAGAAAGAAGGCCAGGTCGAGTACGTGAGTCGAATTGGCGAAGAACCAATGCGGCTTGATCTCGGGCGCGATCGCGGCGCCGGCGATGTAGCCCGCGCGTTCGGTGAACTCGAAACGGCACGACGTGGCGCCGCCGTCGGCCGCGATGATCTCGCGCGCACACCGCACGGAAGCGTAGTAGCGCCGATTGTAGGCGACGAAAACGCGGGCGCGGGCGCGCGCCGCTTCGGCGGCCAGCGCGCTTGCTCCCGCGGGAGTCATCGCCGCCGGTTTCTCGACCAGGATTTCGCGCACGCCGCGGCGGATCAGCATCCGGGTCGTTTCCTCGAGGCTCGGCACGTCGACGGCGACGATGGCACGCCGCGGCCTCTCGGCGAGCGCCGCCTCGATGCCGCCGATGCGCGGCTCGACGCCGATCTCGGCGGCGAACTGCCTTGCCGACGCGGCGCCGCGTCCGTAGACCGCGAAAGGCACGCCCATCGCCTGCAGCACCTTGGCGTGCGCGCGCGCCATGGCGCCGCAGCCGACCAAGGCGAGCGGCGCGCTCATGTGATCGGGCATGCCGCGCGCGCCCCGTCCGCGCCGAACCAGTGGCGATTGTAGACGGCGAGGAGATTCAAATGATCCTTTGCCGACTCCTCGAGCGTCGGCAGCACCGATGTGCCGCGCTCGAGGATTTCCCCGTAAGCCTCGGTCATGGCGCTCACGTCGAGGCCCTCGAAATCGGCCTCGCGCCAGGCCCAGCCGGTTTCGGCCGACGCGCACCACGCCTTGCGCTCGACCTCGCGCACGATCCAGTGCAGCTCCGGCGTGAAGAACTGGATCACGAATGGCAGCTTGCTCGTGCGATGCGAAGCGAGCGTCACGCGCCGCCCTTCCGCGCCGGCGCCGCGCAGAATGCCGGAGAGCTCGCGGAACTCGGCGCGGCGGCTGGCCATCGGTTCGCGGTCGATGCCGCTGCCGTCGTAGTCCGAGACATGCACGCCGGTGAGATAGGCATAGATGTCGATGTAGTGGATGGCGTTCGAGGCGAGCCGGAAATCCGGCCCCAGCGCCTGCATCTCGAGCCGGCGGTCGCCGGCGAGCTGCCGCTTGAGCGCCTGATAGCCGGGCCAGGCACGGCGCACGAGATTGACCCAGCAGCGCGCGCTGGATGCCGCGAGACGCTCGCCGACCGCGGCGTAATCGTCGGCGCGCTGGAACAGGAATTTCTCGAGGACGAGATGGCGCACGCGGGCACGTTCCAGCAGCGCTTCCACGGTCGCCCGCCGCGTATCGGCGCACGTCGCCACCAATGCCAGATCGATCGTATCGGGCAACGACCGAATCCGGTCGCCGTAGACGATCCGGGCCCGCGCGACCGAGCCAAGCTCCGCGACTCGCTCGCGTGCCCGCGCCAGCGCCGTCGGGACCGGATCGATCGCATGGATCGTGGCCGGCCGATCGAGCCTGGCGAGCGCCTGGAGCACACGGCTGCCGATGTTGCCGCAGCCGATCACGGCGATCGCGGACTCGGTCATGCCGCGTGTGCCCCGCTGCTCATGCGCTGCATCAGGAACTCGACGAGCGCAAAATCGAGCTCGGTGTCGATGTCGAGCGAGCGCTCGCGCGGCATCTCGAACAGCTTGGTCTCGGGCATGAGCACGCTGTCCGAGGCGAAGAAGGTCGCGCGCGGCCACACGTAGATCGAGGCGTTGCAGTCGTAGCAGGCCGGCGAATCCTGCCGCCGCACGATGCCGGTCCCGGGCTTCGACAGCTGCACGAAGCCCGCCGGCGTCGCCTCGACGAGATTGAAATAGGGCGAGCGGTGCGCCGGGCAGCCGGTGATGACGTTGCTGCAGCCGCCCGACTCCTGCAGCGCCACCGCGCCGGCGATGTCCTCGATCGTGCGCAGCGGCGCCGTCGCGTCGAGATCGACCATGAGGTCGAAGGCCATGCCGGTCCTCTGCTCGACCGTCGTCACGCAATGCTGGATCGCGGGCAGCTTCGCGGCCCGATCGCTTGCCATCGCGTCGGGACGCTTGACGAGGTGCTCGACCCCCGCGCGGCCGGCGACGGCGAGGATTTCGTCGGAATCGCTGCTGACGGCGAGCGTCGCGAACAGCCCGCTGCGACGCGCCTGCTCGATCGAATGCACGATCAGCGGCTTGCCCAGGAGTGGGCGGATGTTCTTGTTGGGCACGCCCTTGGAGCCGCCGCGGGCGCAGATCGTGCAGAGGCGCAGCATCAGGCGGCAGGCCCCGTCATGCGGCCTCGAGCCAGCGCTTCTCGGCCGCCGCGCGCTCGACGGCGTCGATGAGGCGCAGCACGGCGTAGCCCTCGGCGTAGGTGCAGGCGGCACCCGGGCGCCCCGAGAGAATGGCAGCGTGCTGGCGGCGATAGCTCTCCTCGCGCTCCACCTCGATGCGCTCGGGAGTCTTGCCGTCGCCATGCGAGAAAGTGCTGGTGAAGAACTCCACCGCCGCCGAATCGTCGCGCGCGTTCACGGCGATCTGCCGGCGCGGCGCATGGTCGATATAGGAGAGTGTCACGCTCACCTGCGGGCAGCGCTCGCATTCGATGAGGATGCTCCAGCGGTCGTCGGCATCGATGCCGAGCGCGCCGCTGGCTCCGCCCAGCGCGGTCACGCGCCGCCACGGGCCGAACAGCCAGAGCGCGTAGTCGAGCTCGTGCGAGAGATCGCGCAGCACGCCGCCGCCCAGCGCCTTCTGCGACGAATAGGAAAGGCGGAAGTCGCGCTGCGGCCGCCACGTCGCGAGGTGCTGGCCGACATGGATCGACGCCGCCACCAGCGCGCGGCCGTCGATCCAATCGCGCAGCTGCAGCAGCAGCGGGTGGAAGCGCAGATTGTAGGCGACGTAGACGCCCGCCGCGGCGCGTTCGTCGTCCGCGGTGACGTCGTGAAACAGCGGCTTTTCGACCAGCACCGTGCCGCCGAAGCCCTGCGCCTCGAGCGCACGGAAGGTCAGGCGATGCAGCGACGTTTCGTTCGCGATTACGGCGTAGTCGGGCCGGAATTCTGTCAGCGCCGCCCCGAGTTCGCGATAGGGCCGACGGTGCTCGATATCGCGCCGGCTCACCACCGCGACCTCGTGGCCGAGGCCCTCGAGCACGCGCACGTGGCGCTGGCCGATCGAGCCGTAGCCGATGACGAGCGCGCGGGTCATCCGCCGGTTCGCTCGGGCAAGGTGCGGCTCGCCGGCGTCACGAGCCGCGTCTCGTCGGGCACGTCGCGCGTGACCACGGCGCCGGCGCCGATCAGGCAGTTGCGCCCGAGCTTCACCGACTGGATCACCGCCGCCGCGACGCCGATATGCGTGCCGTCGCCGACCACGACGCCGCCCGAGAGCGTGGCGCCGGGCGCGATGTGCACGTGGTCGCCGATGCGGCAATCATGATCGACGCGCGCGCCGGTGTTAACGATCGCGTCGCGCCCCACCGCCGTGCCGGACTGGATGATGGCGCCGGCCATGATCTGGGCGCCCTCGTCGAGCGTCACGTCGTCGGCGACGATCGCCGCGGGGTGCACGACCGCGGCGAAGCGGTAGCCGCGCCGGCTGAACGTCTCGAACACGTGGCGCCGCGCCTGGGTCGACTGGGTCGAGCCCACGCCGTTGACGAGATCGACCTGGGCCGGCGCGTAGGCGGCCACCGCCTCGTCGTCGCCGAGCACCGCGATGCCGAACGGACCGGCGCTGCCCTGGGGCAAGGCCGGATCGCAAATGCCGAGCATCGAGACGCCGCGGCGGCGCAGCGCATCCATCACCACGCGCGCGTGGCCGCCGCCGCCGATCACGATGACGGGCTTGGTCATGCCTCGAGCTGCTCGTCCTTGGCGAAGTCGCGCTTGGCGCGCGTGCCGATCAGCGACCAGGCGAGCATCGGCGAGAGCCCGCCGCCAGGCCGCTTGGCGTCGATCATCACCGCGTCGAACACTTCGCCTTGCCGGATCGCGCGCGCGGCCACGAGACTGCGTCGTGCGATTGGAATGTTCGGAGCCTCGGACGGCGTCGGCGCCTTCTCGGGCGAACCCAGCGCCTCCGACGCCGCGCGGATGCCGTCGACCATCGCCTTGAGATCAGCGGGCTCCAGCGACGCGCGGTGGTCGGGGCCCGGCAGCGTGCGATCGAGCGTGAAGTGCTTTTCGATGGCGACCGCACCCAGCGCCGCGGCGGCGATCGGCACCGCAATGCCCTCGGTGTGATCCGAATAGCCGACCGGCAGGCCGAAGCGCTCGCGCATCGTCGCCATGGCGCGCAGGTTCACGTCGGCGAGCGGCGCCGGGTATTCGGTAGTGCAGTGGAGCAGGGTCACCTTCTCCGTGAGCGCCGCACGCCCCGCCGCCGTGGCGTAAGCCGCGCGACACTTTTCGAGCGACGGCAGCTCGTTGGCCCGCGTGAGGCCGAACGCGATCACGCCGAGCGCCGTCTCGATCTCGTCGAGCGTGCTCATGCCGGTCGAGACGATCAGCGGTAGCCCAGTGCGCGCGGCCTCGATCAGCAGCAGCGCATTGGTGATCTCGCCCGAAGGCACCTTCAAGCGCTTCAAGCCGATGTCGTTGCCGGCGAGGAAGCGCAGCGAATCGAGATCGAACGGCGTCGACATGAACTCGATGTTGCGGGCGGCGGCGTGCGCGGCGAGCCGGCGGAACACGTCATCGCCGAGCTCGAGCTTCCGGATCATGTCGATCTGCGAGCCACTCTCGCCGGTGTTGGCCGCCTGATAGGCCGCCTTGGGCGCGGCCGCGGTCACCACCTTGTCGGTGCGGAAGGTCTGGAACTTCACCGCATCGGCGCCCGCCTCGGCGGCGGCATCGATCAGCCGGAACGCCATCTCGGGCGAGCCGTTGTGGTTCACCCCGGCTTCGGCAATGACGAACACGCGCTCAGCCACGCGCCACCTCGAGATCGCGGAAGGACTTCCGCAACAGCGCTCTGGGGTCGCCCATGCGTTTCAGGATGCCGACGATGCGCTCGGCGGCATGGCCGTCCCCATACGGGTTGGCCACTCTGCCGATGCGCATCGCGAAGGCCTTGGCGATGGCGCGGCGGATCGCTCCCGCCTCGACCGGGCAATCGATCACCGTCCTGGCGCGAAGGCGCCCGGCCTGGCGGCTGCCGATGTTGACCGCCGGCTTCTTGAGCGATGGCGCCTCGAGCAGCCCCGATGAGGAATTCCCGACGACGGCATCGCAAACCGCCATCGCGCTCAAGTAGCGCCTGTGGCCCAGCGACGCGAAAGCTGCCGCGTTGGCATGACCCCTGACGAACTTGTCGAGCATCGCGATGAGCGCGCGGCCTTCCGGATCCGCATTGGGCTTCGTGAAAAGCAGGCCGACGTCAGGGCCGAGTGCCGCCAGCGCCTCGAGCAGCACCGCGAATTGCCGCGTCGACGGCGCGCGGTCGAGCGTCACCGGATGAAATGTGACGAGCAGATTGCGCTTCCTAAAGCCGAAGCCGAGATCGCGCTCGAGCGCGCCGCGCGGCAGGAGCTTCATCGTGCGCAAGCTGTCAAGCCCGGGATCGCCCACGGCGAAGACCCGGCGCGGCTCCTCGCCCATCTGGCGCACCCGCCCCGCCGATTCTTTCGATGCGGTGAAATGCAAGTGCGCCATCTTGGTGATCGCGTGCCGGATCGCGTCGTCGAACGCGCCCTCGGTGACGTCGCCGCCCGACAGGTGGGCAATGGGAATGCCCATGACGAGCGCCGTGCTCGCGGCCGCCAGCGCCTCGAAGCGGTCGCCGAGCAGCATGACGAGATCCGGGGCCAGGCGCCGGTACGCGCCGACGAAGCCGACCATGCCGATACCCATCGATTTGGCGGCGGCGGCGGGCGTGTCGCCGGGCTGCAGCATGCGCACCTTGGCGTCGATGCGGAAGCCGTCGGCTTCAATCTCGCGATAGGTGAAGCCGAATTCCGGCGCCAGATGCATCGCCGAAGCGACGACGCTGAGATCGAAGGCGCGATCGCGTTTCAGCGCCGCCATCACCGCGCGCAGCAGGCCGTACTCGGCGCGCGTGCCTGTGACGACGCAGACGCGCAAAGGCTTACGCGCTCGCCCTGCCATCGTAGACCCAGCAATATTGCCGAATCGGGCCATTGCCGAACGGCATGTCGTAGGTGCGCGCGGCCTTGCCTTCGTCGCGACGAAAGCCGGCGGCCTCGAACGCGCGCACGCCAGCCACGTTCTCGGCGAAGAGCCAGCAGCGGATCTCGTTCTTGGCACCGCCCGCCCGGATCAGCGCCATCACCTGGCGGAGCAGGTTGCTGCCGAGCCCGCGGCCCGTTTCGCGCGCGCTGATGCCGACGGTGATCTCCACACCGTCGGCGAGATCGTCGACATAGGTGTAGCCGAGCACCTGGCCTTCGTACTCGGCGAAATAGACCCGGCGCGTGCTGCCCGGCGCGTGCTGCGCCGCGAACCACCCGCTCATGCGGTGCCACTCCGGCGGGCGGTCGTGGCCGGACCACACGATATTGTCGACGTCGCATTTCAAGCGGAAGAAATCGGCGAAATCGGCCGGCGTCGCGCGCCGCAGCGTGATCGGTTTCGAGCCGATCTCGGGCGCGGCCGGGAAACGGTAGGAAAGGAAG
>SBBV01000446.1 GCA_005240015.1 Candidatus Odyssella thessalonicensis
ATCACGAGCCCGACAGCACGCGCTTCGCGCTCACGCTCGAGCCGATGCCGCTGCCGCCCTTCGTCGGCTTCAGCGCGTGCCTTTCGCCGTATCGCCGCCCGGCCACCGACATGGCGCCGACCGATTGCAAGGCCGGCTGCCTCTATCCCAATGTCGCGCGCATGGAGATCGACGCCAAGCGCCGCGGCTTCGATGCCGCGATCACGCTCGATCCTGCGGGCAACGTCGCCGAGTTCTCGTCGTCCAACCTGTTCATCGCCAAGGACGGCGTCGTCGCGACGCCGGCGATCAACGGCACGTTCTTGAACGGCATAACCCGGCAACGGGTCATCAAGCTCCTGGGCGATGCCGGCTACAAGATCGAGGAGCGGCGCGTCACTTTCGCCGAGGTGCTTGCGGCCGACGAGGTGTTCTCGACCGGCAACTACGCCAAGGTGAAGCCTTGCATCCGCGTCGAGGACCGGCATCTCCAGCCCGGTCCGGTCGCGACCAAGGCGCGCGAACTCTATTTCGCCTGGGCGAAGACCCAGGGCTGAGGCCTCCGGTCCATCCCGCGGCACGACGCCTCACGCCGGCTCATCTCGGCGTGATGCTATTGCAAATCGTTCCCATTTGCACTAAATCCCGGCGTGAGCCCAAAAACCGCCGGGGGAATCGCCCTTGTACATCTGCCTCTGCCACGGCTTCACTGACAAGCAGGTGAAGCGCGCGCTCGCCGAAGGACGCCGATCGATGAGCGAAATCTACGCCGCTTTGGGCGGCAAGCCGCGCTGCGGCAAGTGCGTCGGCGAGGTGCGCGCGATGGTGGCCTGCGCGCCACCCGCGGGTTCGGCCGGAACCGGAGGCATCGTCCCGCCGGCCTTGCGCTCGCCCCAGACCGAATAGCTCTCCACGTTGCTGTTTCGCTCGGGCTGCCGCGCCTAAGATCGCGGCGGAACGATGGCGCGACAGCGTCGTTGTGCCCAAAGCTCCTTGGGTGGAGGGGTCGCCTCATGAAGGTCAACAAGGGAATCGCGCCGCAGCTCAACAAGATCCTGTTCAACGAGCTGACGGCGATCAACCAGTACTTCCTCCACGCGCGCATGTGGAAGAACTGGGGCTTCGAAAAGCTGGGAAAGTAAGGAATACGAGGAATCGGTCGGCGAGATGAAGCACGCCGACGCGCTCGTCGAGCGCATCCTCATGATCGAGGGCCTGCCCAACCTCCAGGATCTCGGCAAGCTCAAAATCGGCGAGGACGTGCCCGAAGCGCTGAAATCCGATCTCGCGTTGGAGAAGAAGAGCCGCGAGGACCTGCTGGCGGCGATTTCGACTTGCGAGGAAGCGTCGGACTTTGTCTCGCGCAACCTTCTCCGGCATATCCTCGACGACACCGAGGAGCACATCCACTGGATCGAGACCCAGGTCGAGCTGATCGAAAGGGTCGGCCTACAGAACTATCTGCAATCGCAGATGTGATCGGCACGCCGGGGCGCGCCTGATCGGCGATGGCCGGCATCTACATTGCCGGGCTCATCGCGGTCGCGATGGCACTCGCGGCCGTCGGCGCGATCCTCGCCGTCTTCGATCGCCGCCGCTGGTGGCTCTACGCGCTGCTGCTGCTCGTCGAGCTGCCGATGAGCGCCGCCGCATTTTACTACTTGAGGGTTCCGCTCGACGGCTGGGTGAAGACGCTGATCGCCGAGCGCGAGGCCTACGCGTTCGTCACGACGTTCTACGCGCCGCTCACCGAGGAGCCGGCCAAGCTCTGGCCGCTGCTCATGCCGCTGGTCTGGCGCCGGCTCGCGCTCTCGAATGCGCTCGCAATTGCGCTGGCGCTCGGCGCGGGCTTCGGCATCGGCGAGATCGGATTCCTTGCCGACCGCGTGGCGCAGTCGCCGGCGATGGCCAAGCTGCCCTGGGGCGCGTTCCTCCCCTTCATTCTCGAACGCGTGCTGGTCTGCGTCTGGCACGCGGGTTTCGTCGCCGTCACCGTTTACGCCGCCGCGCGGCGGCCGGCGCTCGTTCCGCTTGCCGTGCTCGGCTCGATGGCGCTGCACTTCGTCGGCAACTTCCCGATCTATCTCGGCGCGCGCAATGCCTTCGCGTTGGGGCGCGAGGCCTGGCAGCTCGCGCTGTTCGCATGGACTCTCGTCTACACCATGGCGATGGCGGCGGTGCTCGTGTTCGTATGGCTGCGCGGCCGGGCGGCGCGTTGACTGGCCCGGCCGCGACGCCTAGCTTGCCGCGCACTCCCTAGGACGAGCGCATGTCGGACGAACGTGAGCTGGCCAAGGCGGCGCGGGCCTGGCCATTCGAGGAAGCGCGCAAGATCGTCGAACGCGTGGGCGGCAGAGTGCCGGCCAACGGCTATGTGCTGTTCGAGACCGGCTACGGCCCCTCGGGCCTGCCGCATATCGGCACGTTCGGCGAGGTCGTGCGCACGACCATGGTGCGCCACGCGTTCCAGCGCCTCTGCCCCGAGATTCCGACGCGGCTCATCGCGTTCTCCGACGACTTGGACGGGCTCCGGAAAGTGCCCGACGACGTCCCGAACCAGGATCTGCTGGCGAAATTCGCCGCCGACAAGAACGCCGGCGCCTACGGCACGCCGCTCACCTCGGTGCCGGACCCGTTCGGCACCCATGAGAGCTTCGGCGCGCACAACAATGCGCGGCTGCGCGGGTTCCTCGACCAGTTCGGCTTCGAATACGAGTTCATGAGCTCGACCGAGGCCTACAAGAGCGGCCGCTTCGATGCGACCCTGCTGAAGCTGCTCGAGCGCTTCGACGACGTGCTGAAGGTGATCCTGCCGACGTTGGGGCCCGAGCGGCGCGCCACCTATTGCCCGTTCCTGCCGATCAGGGAGCGCGACGGGCGCCTGCAGGTGCTCGAGATCCCCGCCGTCGAGGTGAAGGCCGCTGCCGGCACGATCGTGTTCGAGGACGGGGTGCTCGGCCGCTTCGAGCAGCCCGTCCTCGAACACGAT
>SBBV01000096.1 GCA_005240015.1 Candidatus Odyssella thessalonicensis
GGCGAGGAAGGGCCGCAAGATGGGCCACGTCACGCGCCTGCTCCCCCGCACCGACCTTGCCGTAGAGGTGGAGGCGCGCGTTGGGCTCCTTCAGATAATCGGCCCAGCGACTCGCGTCGTCGCCAAGCAGGTTGATCATCACCGCGTCGGCGTGGCGCTCGGGCGAGCCCAGCGGCAGGCCGCACACCGCGCGCACGAGCTGCTCGAACTGGCTCACGAGGCACGCGTCGATCGTCCAGTGACCGGAATTGTGCGGGCGCGGCGCCAGCTCGTTGACGAGAATGCGGCCGTCGTCGGTGACGAACATCTCGACCGCGAGCAGCCCCACGAGATCGAGCGCGGTGGCGAGGCGCGCCGCGAGCGCCTCGGCCTGCTCGGCGAGGCCGCGCGAGATCGGCGCGGGTGCTATCGTCTCGGACAAGATGTGCTCGCGGTGGCGGTTCTCGACCGGCACATAGGCGCGCGTGGCGCCGTCGACGCCGCGCGCGACGATCACCGAGATCTCGCGTGTGAACTTGACGAAGCCTTCAAGGATCGCGGGCTTGCCGCCGATGCCGTCCCAGGCTTCGACCGGATTGTCGCGATGCGCGATGATGCGCTGGCCCTTGCCGTCATAGCCCATGCGCCGCGTCTTCAACACGGCGGGGCGTCCGATGCGCCCGAGTGCCGGGATCAGAGCCTTGAGGTCGTCGACCCGCTCATAGGGCGCTGTGCCGCCGCCGGCCCGGCGCACGAAATCCTTCTCCGCCATGCGGTCCTGCGTGATGGCGAGCACCTGCGCGCTCGGCCGCACCGGCTTGCCGAGGCTTTCGAGGAACGACACCGCCTCGGCCGGCACGTTCTCGAATTCGAGCGTCACCACGTCGGCCACGCGCGCGAAATGCGCGAGCGCGGCCTCGTCGGTGTAGTCGGCGTGGATCGTGAGCGCCGAGACGTGCGAGGCCGGCGCATCGTCCTCCGGCGTTAGCACCACGACGCGATAGCCGAGCGCCGACGCGGCCAGCGCCGTCATCCGCCCCAGCTGTCCGGCGCCGAGGATGCCGATCGTGGCGCCGGGCGGAATCGCTGCGGCCGTCATGGCAAGGCCGAGCCGCTCACGCCGGCTTCTTGCCGACCGCGGCTGTCTGCTTCGCGCGCCAGGCGGCGAGCCGCCGCGCCAGCGCCTTGTCTTCGAGCGCCAGGATCGCGGCGGCAAGCAGACCGGCATTGCGCGCACCCGCCTTGCCGACCGCGAGCGTGCCCACCGGCACGCCGCCGGGCATTTGCGCGATAGAAAGCAGCGAATCGAGGCCCTTGAGCGCCTTGCTCTCGACCGGCACGCCGAGCACCGGCAGGGTCGTGAGCGAGGCGATCATGCCGGGAAGATGCGCAGCACCCCCGGCGCCGGCGATCACGACCTTGACGCCGTTGGACTTCGCGCCCTCGGCGAATTTGAACATGCGCTTGGGCGTCCGGTGCGCCGAGACGATGCGCGCCTGGTGGCGCACGCCGAGCTCCTTCAGCACGGCGGCGGCTTCCTTCATCGTCTCCCAATCGGATTGGCTGCCCATCACGATCGCGACGGGCGGCGCAGGGCGAGGCATCGCTTGTCCCCGGGGCCGGAAAAGAACGTGGGACTATACGGGCGCCCGTCTTGGCCGCAAGGCGGTAAAGTGAACAGGGAGCTTGGGAGCCGGGGAGAAGTAAGACAGGCTCACCACCAAGACACCAAGACGCGGAGGCACGAAGAAGAAAAGAATTGCGCGCGAAGACGCGCGCCGAAGTAGGCAAGAAGCTTCCTTTCGCGCCGCTCTTGCGGCGCAACCTTCTTCTCGGTGTCTCGGTGCCTTCGTGCCTTGGTGGTGAGCCTTTCTTATGTCTCCCCGGCTCCCCGCCTCCCTGTTCACTTCCACTACGCGATGATGTCCGGCAGCAGCATGCTCTCGATGTGGGTGATCTGGTCCTTGAGCATGAGCTTGCGCTTCTTCAAGCGCTGCACACGGAGCTGGTCGAACGGCGCCTCTTCGGTCACGCGCGCGATCACGTCGTCGAGGTCGCGGTGCTCGGTGCGCAATTCCTCGAGCTTGCGCTTCAGTATCTCGCGCTGTTCCTGGTCGAGTTTCAAGGCGCGCTCCGCTCCCTCCGCCGCCATTCCGCGGCGCGCAGATTCAGCCTAGAAAGATACTCTCTTGACCCCGATTCGTCACCCCCAATGGACTTTCCCAAGCACGACTTCTGGGACTATTCGGTAGCGCTCTACGGCAAGGACGGCGTCGCACCCGCCTGCCTCGCACTGCAGGAGCGCCACGGCGTCGACGTGAACGCGCTGATGTTCTGCCTCTGGCTGGCGGCGACCGGGCGCGGCCCCGCCGCGCGCGAGGCACTCGACGCCGCTTTCGCCGCCGTCGCGGCCTGGCACGCGCAGGTCGTGCGCACGCTCCGCCCGCTGCGCCAGCGCCTCAAATTCGGCTTCGAGCCGGTGGATGCGGAGCTCGTGCGGGCGCTGCGCTCGCGCATCCAGAAGATCGAGATCGACGCCGAGCATCTCGAACAGCTCACGCTGGCCGCCTCGGCGGCCGCAAGCGCGCCGGCCCGCGCCGGTGCCGGCGCCGACGATCAGGCGCGCCATGCCGCGCAGCACGCCGCCTGCTACTTCGCGCGTCTCGGCGCCAAGCCCGCCGCCGAGGATTTCGCCGCGCTCTGCGTCATTCTCGCCGCCGCTTTCGCGTTGCCCGAGCCGGCGCTTCGGGCGCATCTTCAGCGGTCCTTCGCATGATCGGCCTTGGGAGGAACTGCGTGCGTTTCCGGTCCCTGCTCCCCGCTCTCGTCCTCGCACTCGGCGCGGCCCTGGCCGCGGCCGCCGGCGCACAAGACCAGCGGATCGCGACGCGGCTCACCTTCATCCACTTCAACGACGCCTATCAGATCTCGCCGCGCCGCGGCCTGGGCGGCATGGGCCCGATGGCGACCTTGATCCAGCGCGAGCGCGCGCGCGCGCCGCAGTCGGTCCTGACCTTCGGCGGCGATCTCATCTCGCCCTCGCTGCTCTCGGGCATCACCAAGGGCGCCCACATGATCGAGTTCGCCAACGCGCTGCGCCTCCAAGTCGCAGTGCTCGGCAATCACGAGTTCGATTTCGGGCCCGAGGTGCTGGCGCAGCGCCTTGCCGAATCCAAGTTCCCCTGGCTCGGCGCCAACGTGCTCGGCACCGACGGCAAGACCTTTCCCGGCGTGCAGGCGACCCGCGTGCTACCGGTGGGCCCGGTCAAGGTGGGTTTTTTCGGCCTGGTGACGCCCGAGGCGCGGCTCTACATCCGCGGCGGCACGCCGGTGAACTTCGCGCCCTTCCTCCCCGCCGCGCGCCTGGCGGTGGCGCAGCTGAAGCAGGAGGGCGCCCAGGTGATCGTGGCGGTCACGCACATGAACCTGCACGAAGACCAGCAGCTGGTGCGCGAGGTAACCGGTCTCCATCTCGTGCTGGGCGGGCACGAGCACATCCCGATCACGGTCTATGAGCGCGGCGTGCTCATCTTGAAGGCCGGCAGCGACGCGGAGTTCCTGGGCGTCGCCGATCTCGACGTCGTCATCGAGAAGGGCTCGGTCACCGCGATCCCGTCCTGGCGCCTCGTCGCCAATTACGGCGTCGTCGCCGACCCCGGCGTGCAGGCGCTGGTCCGGCGCTACGAGCAGCAGCTCGACCGCGAGATGGGCCAGCCGGTCGGCAAGACCGAGACGGCGATGGACAGCCACGCCGCCACCGTGCGCCTGCGCGAAGCGGCGATCGGCAATCTCGTCGCCGATGCGATCCGCGCCGCCACCGGCGCCGACGTCGCGCTGGTCAACGGCGGCGGCCTGCGCGGCAACAAGGAATACCCGGCGGGCGCCAATATCACCGCGCGCGACATTTTCTCGGAGATGCCGTTCGGCAACGTCGTGCTGGTGCTCGAGGCCAAGGGCTCCGACCTCAAAGCGATGCTCGAGCACGGCCTGTCCCGCGCCGGCCAGGAGTTCGGCGGCTTCCCGCAGATCTCGGGCGTCAATCTCGTCTTCGACGCCACGAAGCCCGTCGGCCAGCGCATCGAGAGCGTGCTCGTCGGCGAATGGGCGCTCGATCCCAACCGCACCTACCGGCTCGCGGTCAACGACTTCCTCGCCGCCGGCGGCGACGGCTATGCGATGCTGCAGAACCTGAAGCGCATCGTCGACGCCAATGCCGGCCCGCTCATGGCCGGCGCGGTGATCGAATACATCAAACAAAAGGGAACGGTTGCGCCCAAGGTCGAAGGCCGAATCGCGCCGAAATGACCGTCATCCCGAGCGAAGCAGATGGGACCGCGCGCCTCCAGGCGCGCCCTTGTTGCGGCGGGACCAAAGAGCGCGGCTGGAGCCGCGCGGTCCCATGCCGCGTTGCGTCAGGATGACGCTGCTTGGGCGCCATGAACATCTCGATCGCACGCGAACGCCCGGACAGCGCGGACGCAAAGCGCCTCATCGGCGAACTTCAGGCGGTGCTGAGCCCCCACTACCCGCCCGAAAGCCAGCACGGCTACAGCGTCGACAAGCTGATCCGCGAGAACGTGCATTTCTTCGTGCTGCGGGCTGAGCAAGAGCCGGCCGCGTGCGGCGGCATCCAGTTCTATCCCGATTTCGGCGAGCTGAAGCGCATGTTCGTGCGCCCGGATTGGCGCGGGCGGGGATTCGGCCGCGCGATCCTGGAGCGTCTCGCCGCCCATGCACGGGCCAACGCCTGCAACCTGCTGCGGCTCGAAACCGGCATCCACCAGCACGAGGCGATCCGCCTCTACGAGCGCTGGGGCTTCGCGAGCATCCCCGCCTTTCCGCCCTATGCGCCGGATCCGTTGAGCCTCTTCTACGAAAAACGGCTGTGAAAAAAACAGGGGCGGGTTTGAATCCCGCCCCTACGCTTGAAACGTCGTCCGATCGGGCGACTAGGCCGCGCCGTTCTCCTTGAACCACGCCATCATGCGCTTCCAGCCGTCTTCGGCCGCGTCCTTGCGGTAGCTCTGCCGGTAGTCGGCGTTGAAGCCGTGCGGCGCATCCGGATAGACGTGGATCATCGACTTGCTGTTGGCCTTCTTGAGCTCGGCCTGCATCATCTCGACCGTGTCGTTCGGGATGCCCTGGTCCTTGCCGCCGTAGAGGCCGAGCACCGGCGCCTTCAGGTCCTTGGCGAGGTCGATCGGCGGTTTGGGCTGGAGCGCGGTGTCGCGCTGCGGATTGCGGACGAGCGGCCCGTACCACGCCACGCCGGCCTTGAGCTCCGGCTGATGCGCGGCGTAGAGCCACACGATCCGGCCGCCCCAGCAGAACCCGGTGACCGCCACCTTCGCTACGTCACCCTTGTTCTCTTCGGCCCAGGCGAAGGAGGCGTCGAGATCGCTCATGACCTGCTCGTCGGGCACCTTGCTGACGATCTCGGCGAACAGCTTCGGGATCTCCTGCATCGTGTATTTCGAGGGATCGCCCTGGCGGGCATAGAGCGCCGGCGCCACGGCGAGATGCCCCGCTTTGGCGAAGCGACGGCAGAGATCCTTGATGTGCTCGTGCACGCCGAAGATTTCCTGCACCACCAGCACGACCGGGAAGTTGCTCCCCTGCGCCGGCATCGCGGCATAGGCCGGCATCTCGCCGTCCTGGGTCGGGATCTTCACCTCCTTGGCGTCGAGGCCGGTCGTATCGGTCTTGATCATCGTCTGCGCGTTCACCGGGCCGGCGGCGGCGGCGAAGCCGGTGGCGAGCGAGGTCATGACGAAGCCGCGTCGCGAGAGCGGCGCATCCGGTATGAGGCTGACGATCTCGTTCCTGGAATCGTCGCGCATGCGTTCCATGAGGGTTGGTCCTCCCGGTTGTAGGAATCCGATGCGGGGGAATAACACGGCGGCGCGGCCGAATCTTCCCTGGCAGCGCGCGCGAGCATGCCCGCGCCCGGGCGCACGTGACCAGGGCTTCACGAATATGTTATCGACGACGACGCGCGGCAGAGCCGCGCTTCCGCCGAATCGCGCGAGAGCGCGCTTCGGCCCATGAAGTTGGGGCACGCGGTTTTCAAGCGGTAACCAGATAGACATGCTGCGCCGCATCTTCCTGATTTTGATGGCCGCGGCGCTCGCGGGCGCGGCATCGGCACAGCAGCCGGTCGCGGTGCTGTCGCAAACGATCCCGCTCCACCCGCGCGATGCCGCATTGCAGCAGGTGGGCGAGCTCGAATATCGCGGCGGCATCGCGCTGCGCTCGACCGATGCGCGCTTCGGCGGGTTCTCCGGCCTGCATGTCAGCGTCGACGGCGCCACGCTGCTGGCCATCACCGACCGCGGCGCGTGGCTGCGCCTTGGCTTGCGCTACGACGCGGCGGGGCGGCTCGCGGGCGTGTCCGAAGCGGAGATGGGTCCGCTCATCGGCGAGGACGGCAAGCCGCTCACCGGGCGCGCCCGCGACGCCGAAGCGCTCGCGGTCCTGCCCGACGGCTCGATGCTCGTGGCCTTCGAGCGCGACCACCGCATCCTCCACTAC
>SBBV01000222.1 GCA_005240015.1 Candidatus Odyssella thessalonicensis
AGCTCACACCCGGCGACCCGGCCCAATCGGTCGTGCTGGTCTTCAGCCACGGCACCTATCGCCCGCAGCGCCGGCACCAGTGCAATGAAGACCGGGACGTCCCCGCGGTGGTGCGCGACATCGGCCGGACCAACGGCTGGACCGTGCACTATCTCTGCTCCCTGGCGACCGACGAGGCTGTGGCCGGCTCCTATACCTACAAGCGCGCGGACGAGATCCTGGCCGCCGTGGCGGAGCATCGCCGGCGCGGCGTGCCGGCGCAGCGCATCTTCCTGCTCGGCCATTCGGCCGGCGGGTGGTCGTCGCTGATGGCGGCGCGGAAGGACCACAGCGGGTTCAACGCGATTATCGCGTTCGCGCCGGCCTTCGCCGGCCCGCGCTACGAAGAGGCGCAATATCCGAGATGGCGGCGCGAGCTCGCTCCGCAGCAGACCGCCTATCTGCGCGAGGCGCGGCGCATCGAGGCGCTGATCTTCGCCTATAGCGACGACGATTTCGACCGGCCGAGCGAGCTCAGGCCACTCGAATCGATCCCCGGCCTGCGCGTCCTCGCCTTCGACGCCTGCAACCGCGGCCACAACACGACCTACACGGAGTGCTTCCGCCAGGGCGCGCGGGTCGAAATCGAGTACTACATCAAGACACGCCTCACGGCGCACTAGGCCCCATGGCCATCACCGTCGAGATCGACAAGGAGTGGATCGTCTGCCGGCGCGGTCTCACCCGGCGCGAGGCCGTACGCTGGAGCGATTTGAAGGCGGTGCTGATCGAGACCACCGACCAGGGCCCGTTCCAGAACGACGTGTTCTGGGTGCTGGTCGGCGAAACGAGCCGCTGCGTCGTGCCGCAGGAGGCGGAGGGCTCGCAGCAATTGCTGGCCAAGCTGCAGACCCTCGCCGGCTTCGACAGCAACGTCGTCGTCGAAGCGATGGGCACGGCCGAAAACCGCACCTTCATCTGCTGGCGCCGCCCCGAGGGCGATTGAGCGCCTTTTCCGCTCTCCCCTTGAGGGGGAGCGCAAGAGCCGCGGGAGGCGTGGATGCTACGGCAGCGCCGCGACGGCGCGCTCGTCGACGAGCGGATAGTCGGCGAGCGGCTCGTAGACCGAGCCGTCGCGCTTCAGGTGGCTCTGGAACAGCGTGAAGCGCTCGATGCGGATCGGGCCGATCTTCAGAAGATTGTGCTCGGCCAGGAAATTCGCGAGGTGGTGCCCGGTCTCGCTCTTGAAGCGCGCCAGCGTCACGTGCGGCGCGAATTTCCGCCCCTCCGGCGACAGGCCGGCGCGCACGACGGCGGATTCCACCTTGTCGCGCAGGTGCATGAGCGCCGGATTGCGCGCGACGCCGGCCCAGAGCGAGCGCGTCTGCCGCAGCGAGCCGAAGTGCCCGACCCCCTCGATCCAGAGATCGAAGGTCTTGGCGCGCACGCCGAGGAGATGATCGTCGATGTCGGCCGCTGTGGCGTTCGAGACGTCGCCCAGGAACCTGAGCGTGATGTGGATGTTCTCGCCCGGCACCCAGTTCGCGCCCGGGATTCCGAATCCGATCCGCTCCAGCCGCTCCTGGACCGCCTCGGGCAAGGGAACGGCAACGAACAGGCGCAACATGGCGGGCCTCCCCAGGGAAGCGGGTCGGGACGGAAACATGAGGGACAAGCGGGCGCGCCGTCAACCGCTTGTATCACTAAGCCGCAGGCTAGCTAGAAATGGGTTGAGCGGGTCGCGCTAGCTGTCATGCCGAAATTTCGGCCAGGGGATGCGCCCGAACTCGATGCCCTCATCCTTGAGTGCCGCGGCCTCGTCGTCGGAGGCCTCGCCGTAGATGCTGCGCTCGTCGGCCTCGCCCTTGTGCATCTTGCGCGCCTCGTCGGCGAAGCGGGGGCCGACATATTCGGCATGTTTCTCGATGAAGCGGCGCATTTCGATCAGCGCCTCGCGCATCCTGCCGGCCACGTGCATTTCGGGGGGCTCGGCCGCCGGCTGCGGCGCGCTGGGCTCCGCCTTGGGCGCAGGCTCGGCTGCGGGCGCCTCGGCCACGCGCCGTCCGCTCTTCGCAATGGCCGGCGCCATGATCGCCTTGGACACCTTCACCGAGCCGCAGTCGGGGCAGCGCACCTCGCCGCGCTTCGCCTGGCGCGCGTAGGTGTCGCCATTGCGGAACCAGGCCTCGAACTCGTGGCCCTCCTGGCATTTGAGCGTGAAGCGGATCATGCGGCGGCGTCAGCGATTCCAGGGCAACCAAGGAAGACGATCATAAGGTAGGTACGCTTCCACATGAGTTAAAGTAGCAGTCTAACGATCGGCCTGCCAAACCATCCCGATGCCGCACTCCGTTTCCGATCAGCCCTCGCCCTGGGTCGCGCGCTTTCTCGCCTTGGTGCCGGCGGGCGGGCGAATCCTCGACCTCGCCGCCGGCGGCGGCCGGCACACGCGCCTCGCCCGCGCGCGTGGCTTCGCGGCGACCGCGGTCGACGTCGACGTCGCGGCGCTGGCCGATCTTCGCGCCGATCGCGCGGTCGAGATCCTCGCCTGCGATCTCGAAGGCGCGGGCTGGCCTCTGGGTGATCGGCGCTTCGCGGGCGTGGTCGTGACGAACTATCTGCACCGGCCGGCCTTGCCCCGCATCGTTGCCGCCGTGGCCGAAGGCGGCGCGCTAATCTACGAGACCTTCGCTGAAGGCAACGCCGCGTTTGGCAAGCCCTCGAATCCGAACTTTCTCTTGAAGCCGGGCGAGCTGCTCGACGCCGTGCGCGGCGAGCTCACTGTCGTCGCGTATGAGCATGGCAAAGTGGAAGCACCCCGCCCCGCCGTCATCCAGCGCATCGCCGCGGTGCGGGCGCAGTTCGCCGCGATCCCTCGCCCGTCATCCTGAGCGACAGGACGCAGGCCGGCGCGAAGGATGACGATAAGGGAGAGGACTCGGGCCTCATCCGCGCTTCGGGCCGGAGTCGCCTTCGCCGATCTCGTGCTCCTCGGTGCGCAGCGCTTCGGCCAAGCGGTGCGCGGCGCTGCCGGGCTTCAAGGGCTGCGGCTGGCCCGGGCCGGGGGCCCAGGCGGTGAGATACACGATGTCGAAATTGGCGATGAGGCGGCCGCTCTTGTCGGCGTAGCGGCGGAGATACTCCTCGGCCGCGGTCAGCATCGTGGCGCGGCGCGTGAAACCGCGGCGGCGCTCGCGCAGGGCATTGGTCTCGCCCATGAGGCGTAGATCGGCCATGAGGCTGAAGACATGCTCGTAGGTGACCTGGATGCGGTCGCGGTCGACGACCGGCAGCGCGAAGCCGGCGCGCTGCAGCAGCGCGCCCGCATCGCGGACGTCGGCATAGGGGCTCACGCGCGGGCTGGCGCCGCCCTCTTCGGTGAGCTCCGCCTGGAGGAGGGCTTGGCGGAGCTCGGTCAAGGTGTCGCCGCCGAACATCGCCGCCATCAGGAGGCCGTCGGGCTTCAGCGCGCGGCGGAGCTGGATGAGGGCACCCGGGAGATCGTTGACCCAGTGGAGGGCGAGGTTCGAGACGACGAGGTCGAAGCTCGCGGGTGCAAACGGCAGCGACTCCTCGTCGGCGACGACCGTGGCGAAGAAGCGGTTGCTCATGCGCGCCAGGCGCGCGAAGGCTGGCGAGACATCGGCCTGGAACACGCGCTCGACGCCTTGCCGGCGCGCGAGCGCGCGGGCGAGCACGCCGTCGCGGCAGCCGAGGTCGAGCACGGCCGGAAAGGTGCGCTTCACCTCGTCGAGGCGCTCGAGCAGGCGCTCGCCGATCTCGCGATGCAGGAATTCGGCCTCGGTTCCTTCGGCGAGCTTCTGCGCCGCGCGGTCGCGATGCGCACGCACGGCGCGGCGATCGAAGATGGTGGGATCGTCGGTCACGGCGTTCGGCCTCAGCGCGTGCAGGGCCACTGTTTCTGCGCGACCTTCAGCATCACGTCCTCGATGTTGGTGTCGCCGGAGTAGGGCTTGCCGTCGGCGCCGGTGCCGGCGGTGAGTTCGGTGTCGAGCAGCCGCAACGCATCGGGCCCGCGCATCTGGAGGTTTGCCGGCGGGCAGAACAGCGACCTGGCGCCCGCCGCGACGACCGCGCGATTGGCGATGATGAGCCCCATCAGCACGCCCTCGATGCGCACCTCGATCAGCGATTTGAACGTAGCCTGCACGTTGCGTGAGTCGAGCCGGTATTTCTGATAGTTCTCGAGCTTGATGGCGCCGGCGGGTGCGGTGCTCAGCGCCAACGCGGCGGCGACGAGTGCGGCACGGCGGAACGTCTTCGGCATGACCTGCTTCATGGTTTCGCCCTTAGAGGAAATGCGTGCCGCCGTCGACCATGATCGTCTGGCCGGTGACGAACTTGCTGGCATCGCCGGCGAGATAGAGCACGGTGCCGACAAGGTCCTCGCTCTCGAGATTGCGCTTCAAGGCCTGGTTCTCGCGAATCGTCGCCATGCCCTTCTCGAACTTGGCGCCGAAGAATTCCTTGGTCCCTTCGGTCAATACGGCGCTCGGCGCGATCGCGTTGACGCGGATCCAGTCGCGCCCCAGCTCGCGCGCGAGCGCGCGCGTCATGCCGATCACCGCCGCCTTGGCCGTGGAATAGTGCAAAGCGTAAGGCAAACCGTAGAGCGCCGCCAGCGACGCGATGTTGACGATGCTGCCGCCGCCTTGCTTCCGCATCGCCGGGATCACGGCGCGGCAGCAGTTCCAGACGCCCTTGACGTTGACCGCCATGCAACGGTCCCATTCCGCTTCGTCGATCTGCTCGGCGCGCCCGCCTTTCAATCCGCCGTAGAGCGCTGCGTTGTTGATCAGCACGTCGATGCGGCCGAACGCGCCGAGCGCGCGCTCGGCCATGGCGCCGGTGCTCTTGGAATCGGCGACGTCGACCATGACGCCGAGCGCCTTGCCCGGCCCGTACATGACCTCGAGCGTGTCCTTCACGTCGGCCTTGTCGGCGGCGACGACGTTCATGCCCGCTTCCATGAGCTTCTGCGCATAGGTGCGCCCGAGGCCGCGCGCGGCACCGGTGACGATGGCGGTGCGGCCCACGAGGTTCATCATTGCCCGGTCCTTCCCTCGGTTTTGCGGAAAGGACGGTTTTAATCCCGTAAACGCCTGGCGGCCAAGCGGCGCAAGGCCGCAAACAAAAGCCCGCCACCCTCGCGGATGGCGGGCCTCGTTAGTTCCGTTCCAGCGCGAAAGCGCGCTGTCGGCGTTGCGGTCAGGCCGCGGCCTTGTGCTCGACGGCCTTGCCGTTCTGGATCGGGATCACGCGAGGCTTGAGCGCCTCCGGGATCTCGCGCTTGAGGTCGATGACGAGCAGGCCGTTCTCGAGCTTGGCGCCCTTAACCTCGATGTGGTCGGCGAGCTCGAACCGGCGCTCGAACGCGCGGGCCGCGATGCCGCGGTGGAGATACTGCCTGCCGTTCGTCTTCTCGGACTGCTTGCCCTCGACGAGCAGCGTGTTCTCCTTGGCCGTGACCTTCACGTCCTCGGGGCCGAAGCCGGCGACCGCCATGACGATGCGGTACTCGTTCTCGCCGAGCTTCTCGATGTTGTAGGGCGGATAGCTCGGCACGGCGTCGGCGAACGCGTCTTCGAACAGACGGCCGATGCGGTCGAAGCCGATGGTGGAGCGGAACAGAGGCGAAAGATCGAGCGACATGGTTCATCCTCCTTGAGCGATGAGATGTGAGGCATGCCGCCGTCGCAAGGCCGGCACGCCGTTGCCATGAAATCCCGAGCCCCGGTCGGGCGCTCGGACAGGTTGCAGATGGGGAAGGTCGGCCGGGATTCAAGGCCGATTCGACGCAATTGAAATTTTTTGGAACGATCGGTTTTTCCAAGCTCTGACTTCAGCGCGAAACCAGCGCCGCGAGGACCGCGTTCAGCCGCTGCCGCCCGGCTTCCGTGGCGCGCAGCGCATCGGCGGCCCACTCGATCAGCCCTGCATCGGCGAGGCGCCCGGCGGCGCGGGCGTCGACGAATTCGCGCGCCGGCTTCCCGGCTTCGCGCTCGAAGCGCGCGAGGTCGACACCTTCTTCGAGGCGCAGGCCCATCAGCAGCATCTCGCGCCCGCGCTCGGCGGCGTCGAGGGCCGTGCGTTCGACCTCGCCGCTGCCTTGCGTCTCGACATCGGCGAGCCAGGTCTCGGGGAGGCGCTGCTGGCGCGTCGCGAACTTCGTCGTGCCGAGCGTGAGCCGGCCATGCGCGCCGGGGCCGACGCCGGCATAGTCGCCATAGCGCCAATAGGTGAGGTTGTGCCGGCTCTCGGCGCCGCGGCGCGCGTGGTTCGAGATTTCATAGGCGTGGAGCCCAGCCGCGCCGAGCACGTCGCGCGTCGTCTCATAAAGATCGGCGGCAGTGTCTTCGTCGGGCAGCGCGAAATCGCCGCGCTGATAGGCGGTCATGAACGCGGTGCCCGGCTCGATCGTGAGCTGGTAGACCGAGAGATGCTCGCCGGCATATCGAAGCGCGCTGGCAAGCTCCTGGCACCAGGCGGCGACGCTCTGGCCGGGGCGCGCATAGATGAGATCGAACGAGTATCGTTCGTAGATCGCGGCCGCGCGCTCGACGGCCGCGAGCGCCTCGGCGGCGCTGTGCTTCCTGCCCAGGAATTTGAGTGCCGCATCGTCGAGCGACTGCACGCCGATCGAGAGGCGATTGACGCCGGCATCGCGAAAGGCGCGGAATCGGTCGGCTTCGCTCACGCCGGGATTGGCCTCGAGCGTGATCTCGACGTCGGGTGCCGCCGGCCAGAGCGCGCGCACGCGCTCGAGGATCGCCGCTGCGGTTTTGGGCGACATCAGCGAGGGGGTGCCGCCGCCGAAGAACACGCTGGTGAGCGTGCGCCCCGCCGTTTCCGCCGCCGCGCGCTCGAGCTCGGCGAGATAGGCGCGCTGCCAGCGCGCCACGTCGACGCGCTCGCGCACATGCGAGTTGAAGTCGCAATAGGGGCACTTCGAGAGGCAGAAGGGCCAATGGATGTAGAGCGCGAAGCCGGGCTCGCGCCGCGATGGTGCCTTCTGGTGAGAGAGATGGTTCGCTTCGCTCAGCATGACGCCGCGGTTCTACTCCTCCCGTCATCCTGGGGCCGCGCTTGCGGCCGAAGGATCTCTCGCCGACGAGCCACCGTCATCTCGACCACGCCGCGATCAGCTTCTGGAACGCGCGCGCGCGGTGGCTGATCGTATGCTTCAACGCCGGCTCCATCTCGCCGAACGTGATCAGGTGCCCCGCCGGCACGAAGATGGGATCGTAGCCGAAGCCCTTGTCGCCGCGCGGCGGCCAGGTCAGCGTGCCCTCGACCTTGCCTTCGAACACGCGGCACGCGCCGTCCGGCCAGGCGAGTGCCAGCGCTGCGACGAATGCCGCGCGGCGATCGTGCTGGCCCTTCAACGCGTCCTCGACCTTCTGCATCGCAATACGAAAATCCTTGTTGGGCCCGGCCCAGCGCGCCGAGTAGACGCCGGGGGCACCGTTGAGCGCCGCGACGGTGAGTCCGGAATCGTCGGCCAGCGCCGGAAGCTCGGCGGCGCGCGCCGCGGCCCGCGCCTTCAGCGCGGCGTTCTCCGCGAATGTATGCCCGGTTTCCTCGGGTTCAGCGAGGCCGAGCGACGCAGCCCCGACCGCGGCGATGCCCAACGGGCGGAGGAGATCCTCGAGCTCGCGCACCTTGCCCGGGTTGTGGCTGGCGACGACGAGTTTCTCTGGCCGCCGCACGGGGGCTCAGCCGAACGCGCCGATGACCGCCCCCACCACGACCAGCGCAAGGAGCCAATGGCCGGCGTCGATCACGGTCAGCGTCGTCTTGCGGCCGGCATAGGCGTTGTTGACCGCCATGGTCGTCACGACGAAGCCCGTCCACATCAGCGCGCCGGTGGCGATGCCGGCGAGCACGCTCACCTTGCCGGCGCCCACCGCCCCCACGATGCTGGCCAGCACGAAAGCGATGATGAGATCGGCGATGAACGAGAGCACGAACAGCGCCGGGTTCGGCCGCTGGCGCGGCCCCATCAGCTCTTCCCTGGTCCGGCCGAGCGCCGCGAGCCAGTGCTTGCCGAGCAGCGTGTACCAGACGGCGCCCACGATCCAGGCCGCGGCGCCGGCGACGAGCACGGCGATGTAGTTGATGTTGGGTTGGATCATGGGTGCGCCTCGGCTTCGGAACCGGCGGAGCGTAGCACAAATGGTTGCTCTTGAGACTTTTGTCGTCCCCGCGAAAGCGGGGACCCAGACGGTGCTACCGCATCGCGTGCGTTCACGGCAAAGCCACGTCGCCGGAGGCATGGGTCCCCGCTTTCGCGGGGACGACAAGTGATTTGCTGCCTAAAACTTCCCCAGCGCCTTCTTCTGCGCGAGGCAGAGTTCGGCGATGCCTTTGCGCGCAAGGCGCAACAGGTCGAGGAACTGCGCTTCGGCGAAGGGCGCCTTCTCGGCCGTGCCCTGGATCTCAATGATGCGGCCTTCGCCGGTGAGCACGAAATTGGCGTCGGCCTCGGCCGCGCTGTCCTCGGCGTAGTCGAGGTCGAGCACGGCCTCACCTTCGTGGATGCCGCAGGAGACGGCCGCGACCTGCCCGGTGAGCGGCAC
The DNA here is from genome assembly GCA_005240015.1 of Candidatus Odyssella thessalonicensis. Classification (GTDB taxonomy): domain Bacteria; phylum Pseudomonadota; class Alphaproteobacteria; order Bin65; family Bin65; genus SBBV01. The sequence goes on from SBBV01000222.1 coordinate 8,580, forward strand.
GTGCTCGATCTCGCCCTCCCTGACCAGCCATTCGAACGCGCGGTGCAGCGCCACCCAGGCGCCGGTGATGGCGGCGGTGCGCGTGCCGCCATCGGCCTGGAGCACGTCGCAATCGATCGTGATCTGGCGCTCGCCGAACGCGGCGAGATCGGTGACCGCGCGCAAGCTGCGCCCGATCAGCCGCTGGATCTCCTGCGTGCGGCCGCTCTGCTTGCCGCGCGCGGCCTCGCGGTCGGTGCGCGTATGGGTCGACCGCGGCAGCATGCCGTACTCGGCGGTGACCCAGCCCTTGCCGGTGTTGCGCAGGAACGGCGGCACCCGCTCCTCGACCGAGGCCGTCACCAGCACATGGGTGTTGCCGAATTTCGCCAGGCACGAGCCTTCGGCATGCACGGCGAAGCCGGGCTCGAGCACGATCGGGCGCAACTGGTCCGGGGCGCGGCCGGAGGGACGCATGGGGCAGGCTCGTTCGGGGATGAGCGACCCCTCTTAACCCCTTGCCGGATAAGCGTCCAGCGGCGCGCCGGCGCGTTGACGGCTCACCGGCCTCTCCCTACATATCGGCGGTTCCAAGGACAGCGATGAGCAAGACCGACCACGACGCCCTGCGCGACACCGCCATCGCGGCGCTCTCGAAGCGCTCGCGCGACGTGCTGCGCCATGTCATCGAGCAATACATGGAATCGGGCGAGCCGGTGGGCTCGCGCACGATCTCGCGCCTCGACGGCGTCGGCCTTTCGCCGGCCAGCATCCGCAACGTGATGTCGGACTTGGAGGAGGTCGGGCTCCTGTTCGCGCCCCATGCCTCGGCCGGGCGCCTTCCGACCGATCTCGGCATGCGCCTCTTCGTCGACGGCCTGCTCGAAGTGGGGCGCTTGACCGAAGAGGAGCGCGCCGACATCGAGAGCCGCTGCGCGGCCAAGGGCGCCAGCCCCGACCGCGTGCTCGAGCAGGTGAGCCAGTCGCTCGCCGGCCTGACGCGCCATGCCGGCCTCGTGGTGGCGCCCAAGACCGAGGCGCCGCTGAAGCACATCGAATTCGTGAACCTCCGCCCCGGCCGCGCGCTGGTCGTGCTCGTGTTCGAGAACGGCATCGTCGAGAACCGCATCATCGAGGTGCCGCTCGGCATCCCCACCTCGGCGCTGGTCGAGGCCGGGAACTATCTCACGGCCAAGCTCGTGGGGCGGACGATCGGCGAGGCGCGCGACGCGATCACGGCCGAGCTCCACCTGCACCGTGCGCAGATCGACGCCGTGACGCGGGACCTGGTCTCGCGCGGGCTCGCGGTCTGGGCCGGCGACGGGCAACAGGCGCCCGATTCGGGCGCCCTCATCATCCGCGGCACCGCGCAGCTGCTCGACGACGTGACCGCGATCGAGGATTTGGAGCGCGTGCGGCGCCTGTTCGAGGCGCTCGAGACGAAGGAGACCATGGTGCGCCTGCTCGATCTCGCGCAGGAGGCCAACGGCGTGCAGATCTTCATCGGGGCCGAGAACGATCTCTTCCGCAATACCGGCTGCTCGATGATCCTCTCGCCCTACAAGAACAGCGGAGAGAAGGTGGTCGGCTGCATCGGCGTGATCGGACCCAGGCGCATGAACTATGCGCGCATCATTCCGATGGTGGATTACACCGCGCAGGTGGTCGGCCGATTGCTGGGATAGGAACGCGGAATGACGGATACGCAGAAGGACGAAAAGCTGCCCAACGGGCCGGGCGAGCGGGGCGCCGAGCCGCAGACGCCGGCCAACGACCCCGGCCCGGAAGCGGTGCCGGCGGAGCCCGAGGCGCAGCGCGCGGGCGACATGTCGCGCGCCGAGCTCGAGGCCCGGTTCGCGGCGCTCGCGGCGCAGCTGGCGGAAAAGACGGCCCAGCTGGCGGAGAAGACCGCCGAGCTCGCGTCGTTCAAGGACAGCGCGCTGCGCCAGCTCGCCGAGAAGGAGAACCAGCGCCGCCGCGCCGAGAACGAGATGGCCGAGATGCGCAAGTTCGGCGCCGCGCATTTCGCGCGCGACGCGCTGGCGATCGCCGACAATCTCCGGCGGGCGTTGGCCGCGGCCGCCGCGCCCACCGAGGATCAGTCGGCGCGCGCGCAGGTGCTCGACGGACTGCGCCAGGGCGTCGAGCTGATCGAGCGCGAGTTCATGGCCATCCTGGAGCGGCACGGCATCAAGCGCATCGATCCGCTCGGCGAGAAATTCGATCCCAACTGGCATCAGGCCATGTTCGAGGCCGAGACCCCCGGCGCCGAACCCGGCACCGTGGTTCAGGTCGTGCAGGCCGGCTATCGCCTCCACGATCGCCTCTTGCGCCCGGCGATGGTCGGGGTGGCCAAGGGCAAAGCCAGCGTTCCGGCGCCGGTGCCGGAGCCGCCGAAAGACGACACCTCGGGCCAATAGCGGCCGCTCGCTGCATCGGCGCTTTTCGTGCTTCGAGGCGCGGCGAACGCAATTTGCGTTCGCTGTGCCTCGAAGGACGCACCGTGAAGCGTCAGAGTCGGGCCGCTTCGATCGCCGCCGCGAGATTGCGCACCGCGCGCGGCATTTGCGCCTCGGGCGTGCCGGCGAAGCCGAGCACGAAGCCGGACATGCGTTTGGCACCGGCATAGTAGGCCGAGAGCGGCGGCGCGTGCACTCGGCGCGCAAGCGCGCGCCGGCTCGCCGCGTCGTCGTCGACGTCGACGAGGAGCCGCGCGGTGAGGTGCAGTCCGGCTTCTGGGGCGTCGCCGGGATCGAGCAACCCTGCTGCTTCGCGCGTGAGCGCCGCGATCAGCGCCTCGCGGCGCGCCGCGTAGAGCACGCGCATCCGGCGGAGATGCGCGGACAGCCGGCCCTCCGTGATGAAGCGCGCGAGCGCATGCTGCGTCAGGCCTGGCGGCTGACGGTCGGCGGCGGCCTTGAACGCGGCGAAGCGCGCGGCCACGGCCGGCGGCACGATCAGGTAGCCGAGCCTGAGGCCCGGCGCCAACACCTTGCTGAACGTGCCGAGGAACAGCACGCGCTCGCCGCGATCGAGCGTGTAGAGCGGCGCGAGCGGCCGGCCCGCATAGCGATAGTCGCCGGCGTAATCGTCCTCGAGGATCCATGCATCGGCGCGCTCGGCCCAGTCGAGCAGCGCGAGGCGCCGGCCGAGGCTCATGCTGCCGCCGAGCGGATATTGCTGGGCGGGTGAGACGAACGCGATGCGCGCGTGCGGCGCGCGCCGCGCGCCGGCGGCGACGTCGATGCCCTCGCCGTCAACCGGCACCGGCACGGGGCGAAGTGCCGCCGCGTGAAACGCCCCGCGCCCCGCCGGGTAGCCCGGCTCCTCGCACCAGACGGCATCGCCCGGCTCGGCGAGCGCG
>SBBV01000341.1 GCA_005240015.1 Candidatus Odyssella thessalonicensis
CCCGTGGTGCGCGCGAAATCGGTGATGTCGGGGTCGAGCGACTTGAAGCCGGCGATGCTGCCGACCACGATCGGGAAGAACGAGAGCAGGAACACGAGCATCATCTTGGGCGCGAAGCCGTCGCCGAACCAGATGATGAACAGCGGCGCCACCGCGATCTTGGGCACGATCTGCAGGAACACGATCACGGGGTAGATCGACTGCTCCATCACGCGCGAATAGGCGATCGAGAGCGCGAGCGGAACCGAGATCAGCACGCCGAGCGCGAAACCGGCGAGGATCTCCCAGGTGGTGGTGAGCGCATTGGCGAAGACGATGTCGGTGCGCGTCCAGAATTCCTGCGCGATCGTGGTGGGCGGCGGCAAGAGATACGACTTGATGCCGAAGATCTCGACTGCGTACTCCCAGACCAGGAACAGCACCGCAAACGCGGCGATGGCGCCGGCGCGCGATTTCAGCCAGGCGAGCGTGCGGTTCATGCCGAGGCCCTCATGCCGGTTTCGGCCGCGAGTTGCTCGCGCACCGGCCAGAGCAGTGTGAGTTCGCGCGCGGCCGCCGTCACCGCCTTGGCCAGCACCGGAATGCGCTCGCGCGTGAAGCGCACGAGCGGCCCCGCCACGCTCACCGTGCCGACCACGCGCGCGCCCGGCGCGCGCGCCGCGCGGATCACGCAAGCGATCGCGGCGGTGCCCGCCTCGGCCTCCTCGAGCACAAGGCCGTAGCCGCGCTCGCGCGTCTCGCGCAGCTGGCGGCGCAGCGCCGCCTCGCTGCGCGTGGCGTTCGGGCCAAGACGTCGCGGATTGGTGAAGCCGCGCGCCGCGAGCGCCACCGCCTCGTCTTCGTCGAGCGTCGCGAGCCAGGCCTTGCCGGTGGCGGTGGCGTGCAGGATCACTTCGCGCCCCATGTCGGGATCATATCGCAGGCCGGAGCGCGCGCCCTGCGCCTTCGCCACCCAGGTGAGCGAGCGGCCTTCGACCAAGGTCATGCGCACGAGCTCGCCGGTTTCCTGTGCCAGGCGATCCAGCACCGGCTGCGCCACCTCGGTGATCTTGGTCGAGGCAAGGAAACGGAAGCCGAGCGCCGCCAGGCGCAAGGTCAGGCGATAGTGCTGCGTCGCCTTTTCCTGGCTGACGAAACCCTGCTGCGAGAGGGCCAGCAGCAACCGGTGCGCGGCGCTCTTGGCGAGGCCGAGCCGCGCCGCGACCGCCGTAAGCGGCAGGCCGGCCGCGTCCTCGGCGAGCAGCTCGAGGATGTCGAGCCCGCGGTTGAGCGCCACGTAGGAGGCCATGCGCCGCCTCGAAAAAGTGGAACGACGTTCCAGTTTATCGATGGCGCGGCCGTGGTCAAGCCGCTAAGCGCGCGCTTCGCCGAGAGGCGGAAGCGCCCAATGCGTAGGGGCGCGCTGCGCGCGCCCTCCCTCCGCCCGTACCGCGATCGCACGAAAGGACAAGCGCGGCAGCGAGTGCGCGGGCGTCTTGCCGGCGGAAGCAGGGCGCGCGCAGCGCGCCCCTACGCGGCGGACGCCGAGTCCATCCAGAGACGCAGTCTAGCGCGCCTGCTTGGGATCGAGCGCGTCGCGCAGGCCGTCGCCGAAGAGATTGAACGCGAGCACGGTGACGAAGATCGCCATGCCCGGCCAGATCGCCATCCACGGCGCGTTCTCGAAGAAGCGCTGCGAGATGAACAGCATGACGCCCCAAGACGGCGCCGGCGGCTGCTGGCCGAGGCCCAAGAACGCGAGCGCTGCCTCGGCGATGATCGCCTGCGCGATCGCGAGCGTCGCCTGCACCAGGAGCGGCGGCACGATGTTGGGGAACACGTGGCGCAGCGCGACGCGGAGATGCGGATTGCCGAGCGCTCGCGCCGCCTCGATGTAGTCCTCGACCTTGGTCGCCAGCACCTGGCCGCGCGTCAACCGGATGAAGATCGGCGTGTAGGTGATGCCGATCGCGATCATGACATTGCCGAGCGAGGGCCCGAGGAACGCCGCCAGCGCGATGGCGAGGATCAGGAACGGGCAGGCCAGCATCGCGTCGGTGATGCGGCTGATCACCGAATCGAGCCAGCCGCCGACATAGCCGGCGATGACGCCGATCGGGACGCCGATCGCGAGCGCGATCGAGACCGAGATGACGCCGGCGAGCAGCGAAGCACGCGTGCCCCAGATCACGCGCGAGAGCATGTCGCGGCCGCTTTCGTCGGTGCCGAACCAATGCGCCATCGACGGTTCCTTGCGCACCGCGCCCCAATCGGTCGCGAGCGGATCATAGGGGGCCACGTAGGGCGCAAAGACGGCGATCGCAACCATGAGCAGCACGATCGCGGCGCCGAGCACCGCCCCCTTCCGCTTCACGAGCCGGCGCAGCGCGCGCCGTCCCGGGCTCATCGGCTCCGGCGCCGCCGTCTCGATCGCAATCGTGGCCGTTCCGTTGCTCATCGCCACGACACCAAAGGAAAGTGAACAGGGAGCCGGGGAGCCGGGGAGGAAACTTCTTTGCGCGCCTTCGGGGCTAGCGCCGTGCCGGTTCGAGCAAAGATAAGTGAACAGGGAGCCGG
>SBBV01000390.1 GCA_005240015.1 Candidatus Odyssella thessalonicensis
CCTCGGCAGCGTCTCGAGCTGGCGCGGCTGTGTGTCGACCGCCGGCTCGAACGGCTCGTAGCCATTGGCGGCGCCGCCGAGCATGCCGAAGAAGCGCGCGTGCTTCGTCTGCGGGCGGATCTCGTCGATGGTCTTGGCGAGGCTCGCATCGACGAACGCGGCCTTCGCCTCGCTGTCGTTCAGGTAATAGAGGTAGTCGCGCGGACGCAGATAGGTGTTGAGCGGCAGCGGGATCACGCCGGTCTTGAGCGCGCCCAAGAACAGCGCGCCGAACTCGCGCCCGTCCATGACGCTCATCATCATGCGGTCGCCGGGCTTCAAGCCGATCGCGCGCAGATAGAGGCCGGTCTGGCAGGTGCGCTCGTAGAGCTCGCGGAAGCTCACCGTGACGCGGCCGTCGTCGATGATCATCGCCGGCCGGTTCGCGTTCTCCGGCCTGAGCGCGTTCTCGAACAGATAGTCGACGACGTTGCCCTTCAAGCCCGGGCGCACCGCGCCCGCCGTTGCCGCGATAGCCATGCACGTCCTCCCTCGTCCTGCGCCAGCATGTGCCTGCCGGTTCGGGCGATCAAGCGCTTACCGTCATCCTCTGCGAAGCGAAGGATCTGGCCTCAACGACCAACAGCGCCGGCTTTGCAGGCAAGATCCTTCGCTTCGCTCAGGATGACGATCAGCATTTTACGGAAACGTAAAAACTGCGCAACCCTCACTCCGCGGCCCGCGCGCGCGGCCGATGGCTTTGCGGCTTGGCGGCCTTGCGGAGCTCGGCGATCTCGGCGCGGTCGCGCGGCATCAGGCGGTGGGCCTGCTCCTTGCCCGACTCGTATTGCTTGGGCCAGCGTTGCGGCTTGTAGGCGTAGTAGGCGGCGGCCTGCAACGTGAAATGCGGGTTCACGAGGTGCGGGCGCGCGAGACAGACGAGGTCGGCGCGCCCCGCCGCCACGATCGTGTTGACCTGGTCCCAGCTCGTGATGTTGCCGACCGCGAGCGTCGCGATGCCGGCCTCGTTGCGGATCTGCTCGGAGAACGGCGTCTGGAACATGCGGCCGTAGACGGGCTTGGCGTCGGGCGTGGTCTGGCCGGCGGAGACGTTGATCGCGTCGCAGCCATGCGCCTTCAGCATGCGCGTGATTTCGACCGAATCCTCGGCCGTGATGCCGGCCTTGCCGACCCAGTCGGTGGCCGAGAGCCGCACCGACATCGGCTTGCGCCTCGGCCATACCGCGCGCACCGCATCGAACACTTCGAGCGGATAGCGCATGCGGTTCTCGAGGCTGCCGCCATACTCGTCGGTACGCTGGTTCGAGACCGGCGTGATGAAATTCGAGAGCAGGTAGCCGTGCGCCATGTGCAGCTCGAGCATGTCGGCGCCGGCCGCGTCGGCCATGCGCGCCGCCGCCACGAACTGGTCGCGCACGCGGATCATGTCCTGGCGCGTCATCGCGCGCGGCGTCTGCATGAACGGATAGTGCTTGATCGGCGAGGGGCCGATGATCTCCCAGTTGCCGGCATCGAGCGGGCGGTCCATGCCCTCCCAGGCCACCTTGGTCGAGCCCTTCCTCCCGCAATGGCCGAGCTGGATCGCGAATTTCGCATCCGAGGCGGCATGCACGTAGTCGATGATGCGCTTCCACGCCGCCACGTGCTCGGGCTTGTAGAGCCCGCCGCAGCCCGGCGTGATGCGGCCCTCGCGCGAGACGCAGGTCATCTCGGAATAGATGAGCCCGGCGCCGCCATGCGCGAGTGCTCCGAAATGTACGAAGTGGAAGTCGCCGACCGTGCCGTCCTCGGCCGAATACATGTCCATCGGCGAGACGACGACGCGGTTGGCGAGCGTCATGTCGCGCAGCTTGAACGGCGTGAACATCGGCGGCGGATCGCCGTCGAGGTTGAAGCCCTGGGCGCGCACGCCGTCGGCGAACCAGCGGTCGACGTTCTCGACGAAGCGGGCATCGCGGGCGCGCAGATTGTCGTAGGTGATCTGCTTCGAGCGCGTGAGCATCGAGAACGTCGCCTGCCAGGCCGGCATGTGCCAGTAGCGCTTGGGGTTCTCGGTCCAGATCACCGAGACGTCGGCGGCGTGCTGCGTCTTCTCCACTTCCTCGCGGCGCAGCGCCTCGAAGCGCGCAAGCGCAGCGGGCACGGTCGGCGCCTCGGCGAGCGCCTGCGTCAGCGCGATCGCGTCCTCCATCGCGAGCTTGGTGCCCGAGCCGATCGAATAGTGCGCGGTGTGCAGCGCATCGCCGATGAGAACCACGTTCTCGTGGTGCCAGCGCTGGCAGCGGATCGTCGGGAAGGTGCGCCAGATCGATTTGTTGGCGACGAGCTTGTGCTTGCCGAGATAGTCGTCCCAGAGGTTCTCCATGTAGACGAGGATCTCGGCCTCGGAGAGGTGCTCGACCTCGGATCTGGCGCTGGCCCAGGTCTCCTCGGGCGCCTCGACGATCCAGGTGGCGAGCTTCTCGTTGTACTGATACTCGCCGAGCACCCAGATGCCGTGCTTGTTCTCGGTGAAGTGGAACGTGAAGGCGGGGCAGGGCTTGGTCGACCCGAGCCAGATGAACTTGTTGCGCCGCCACTCGATCTCCGGCCGGAAGACGTGCCGGTAGGTCTCGCGCACGCGGCTGTTGACGCCGTCGGCGCCGACGGCGTCAACAGCCGCGTGCGCGAGA
>SBBV01000585.1 GCA_005240015.1 Candidatus Odyssella thessalonicensis
GATTTTTTTTGACCGGCGGGCCTTTTGCGGTTTTCGTGTTCTGATCTACCGGTAAGCCCCGCGGCCCTTTAGACTGCGGGTCGCAGGTCCGAGTCCGACGGGCATGCGAGCTTCACGACCCGCCTTCCGCAACTCCTGAGACGGATAATGCTGAAAAAATTCGAGACCGGGCTCGAGAAGGTGATCTTCCAGAGCCGCTGGCTGATGGCGCCGTTCTATCTCGGCCTCTCGATCGCCTTGGTGCTGTTGATGATCACGTTCGTGCGCGAACTGGCGCACGAAATCCCCGGCGTCATCAGCGGCGTCAAGGTCGTCGAAGGGAAGACCGTGCCGGTGAAGGAGTCCGACGTCATCCTGCTCGTGCTGACGCTCATCGACATGTCGCTGGCGGGCAACTTGCTGCTCACCGTGATCTTCGCCGGCTACGAGAACTTCGTCTCCAAGATCGAGAGCGCGCAGGAGAGCAAGGACCGGCCGGACTGGATGGGCACGGTCGATTTCGGCGGCTTGAAGCTGAAGCTCGTCGCGTCGATCGTGGCGATCTCCGGCATCCATCTGCTCAAATCCTTCATGAAGATCACCGACAAGGCGGTGGATGAGCGACAGATGTTCTGGCTGGTCGTGACGCACCTCACCTTCGTGACCAGCGGCCTGCTGCTGGCATTAATGGATCGCATGACGCCGCATGAGGAGGTGGTCAGGCCCGCCGAAAAGACGCGGGATCCGCTGTGAAGCGTCGAAGGAAGCATATGCGCTTTCGCCTCATTGCTTGGCCTGCGGCACGAGATCGCTGACCCGACAGTCCCAAGTGAGCTCGGTGCCGGGTGGTCGGCGGCCGGTGGTAGTTCATGATCGGCATCTTCCTCCGCGCCGTCGCCCGGAGGTCGTATCGCCAGCTGGAGATGCGCATGCTTCTTACCCGTCCGCCCGTCCGCGGCTGGTTCATTCAATCACGCCAATGAAGGGTAGGTGCCGATACGCGTGGGCGTAGTCGATGCCGTAACCGACGATGAAGACGTTGGGTATCGTAAAACCGACGAAATCGAGATCCATCGCGACCTCGCGGCGGCTCGGCTTGTCGACCAGCGCACAGGTGAAGATGTTCGATGCGCCCTTATTGCGCAGCAGGCCGCACGCGTAGTCGATCGTGCGGCCGGTATCGACAATGTCGTCGACGAGCAGCACGGCACGGCCGCCAAGGTCCAGATTCGGCTCGGCGAGGAGCCGCACGTTGCGCGAACTGACCCGCCCGCGGCCGTAGCTGGAGAGCCGCATGAATTCGACGACGGGATCGCAGCCAAGGCGCTGAAGCGCACGCACGAGGTCGGCAACAAAGACGAAGCTGCCCACCAGCAGGCCCACGATCACGAAATCGCTGGGGAGGCGGTCCGCGATCGCGCGCGCGAGCTCCTCAACGCGAATGGCGATTTCGCGCTCGTCAAACAGTTTCGTGATCTTATCTTTGGCCTTGCGCACGTCCGATCTTCCGGCGGGAGCTCTATCTTGCACATTCCGTCAACGGAGGAAGCAACGCCGTGAGTGCTCCCTCGGAGCTTATCCGGGGCCTGCCCAAAGCAGAGTTGCATCTGCACATCGAGGGCACGCTCGAGCCCGAGATGATGCTGGAGTTTGCTCGGCGCAACGGCGTCAAGCTGCGTTTCGGCTCGGTTGAAGCCCTTCGCGCGGCTTACGATTTTCGCAATCTTCAGCAGTTCCTCGACCTCTATTATCAGGCCACCGCTGTCTTGCGGGAGCGGCGCGACTTCTACGACCTGACCTGGGCATACCTGGAGAAGGCCAAACGGCAGACCATCCTGCATGCAGAGATTTTTTTCGACCCCCAGGCGCACACGCGGAGGGGTGTCCCGTTCGCCGATGTCGTCGGCGGAATCCATGATGCCTTGCGCGATGCGAAGAGGCAGCTCGGCCTCAGCTCAAAGCTCATTCTGTGCTTCCTGCGCGACCTGGATGCCGACGATGCCATGGCTGTTCTCGATGAGGCGCTCGCCTACAAGGATCGCATCGTCGCCGTCGGACTCGATTCGGCGGAAGTCGGCAATCCGCCGGCAAAATTCAGAGACGTGTTCGCCCATGCGCGGCGGGAGGGCTTCTTGACCGTCGCCCATGCCGGCGAGGAGGGCCCCGCCGCCTACGTGCGCGAGGCGATCGATGCCCTCCATGTCTCGCGCATCGATCACGGTAATCGCTCGCTCGACGACGATGCATTGGTCGCACGCTTGGCGACGGCGCGGATTCCCCTCACCCTGTGTCCGCTCTCGAACCTGCGACTGCGGGTCGTCGACGATCTCGCGAACCACCCGCTTCGCCGCATGCTGCAAAAAGGCCTTGTCGTCACGGTAAATTCGGACGATCCCGCCTATTTTGGCGGCTATGTGAATGAGAACTATGCGGCTATCCAAGCGGCGCTGAGACTCACGCGCGAAGAGCTCTTCGCGCTCGCCCGCAATTCGTTCGAAGCCAGCTTCCTGGATCCGGAAAGTAAGCGCGCCCTGATCGACCGGCTCGACGCCTACAGCGCAGCTCACTAGCGCCGGTCGCGCGACCGGGGGAAGGTCCGATCGACCCTCACAGCAGGCATTTCGGCTCGTTGCACCAGCAGGGCTGGCCCTGCGGAACGAGATCGCTGACACGATAATCCCAGGTGAGCTCGGTCCCGGGCGGGATGTCCTCGGCGGCGCGGATCACGAGCATGCGCTCGATGTAGCAGTTGGGCTTGCACGAGTGGTTCATGAAGTCGGCGCCCGTCACCTCGTCGTAGCGGATCGGCGCGATGCCGTAGAACTTGCCATCGCTCACGGCGAGGTGGACGAGGAGGTTGGGGTCCTCCTTGCCGTAGTCGATCTTGCCGTCGGGCTTGATGTCGAGCACGACCGCGCGGCCGTCGAACACGGCGATCACGCTGTCCTTGGGTATGCGGGTCTTGCTGTAGAGGGCGCGATGGCCTTCGCCGATCTCGCGCACTTCGGCCAGTGCGTAATTCGTCCAGCTCATGAATTGCCGATTCCCTTGCGCCTTTCGTCCCCGTCTGCCGCACGCGTCCGCTTAAGGCGAAACCGCCGGCCTGTAAACGCGCCCGTTCAGGCGCGCGCCTTGCCGTAGAGCGCCTCCGGGTCGACGGCGCCCATCGGCACATCCTCCAGCCCGGCCTCGCCCGCACGGCGGAAGAAGCACCGGCGCTTGCCGGTGTGGCAGGCAACGCCGGTCTGGTCGACCAGCAGCAGCAGCGTATCGCCGTCGCAATCGATGCGCAGATCGACGAGGCGCTGCACTTGGCCCGAGGTCTCGCCCTTGCGCCAGAGCGCCCGGCGCGAGCGTGACCAGTAGCAGACCCGCTTCGTCGCCAAGGTCTCCGCGACCGCGTCGCGGTTCATCCAGGCCATCATCAGCACCTCGCCGGTGTCGTGCTGCTGGGCGATGGCGGGAACGAGGCCGTCGGCGTCGAAGGCGATGGCGCTGATGAGGGCCGCAGCGCCGGCGGGCGATGTGGTCATGGCGATGTCTCGGCGCAAGGGATCAAGCGGCGGCGCGCATGCGCGCGAAGGCCTGATCGAGGTCCTGGATGAGGTCGTCGACGTCTTCGAGCCCGATATGGAAGCGTATGGCCGGGCCTTTGGCGTCCCACTTGGTCACGCTGCGATAGTGGCGCGGGTCGAACGGCAGGACGAGGCTTTCGTAGCCGCCGAAGCTGGCGCCGATGGCGAAATGCTCGAGCCCGTCGACGAAGTGCGCCACGGCGTCCTTGGAGCAGGGCTTCAGGATCACCGACAATAGGCCCGAGGCGCCGGCGAAATCGCGCTTCCAGATCGCGTGGCCGGGATCGTCCGGCAGGGCGGGATAGAGCACGCGCTCGACCTCGCGGCGGCCCTGGAACCAGCGCGCGATGGCGAGCGCGCTCTTGCCGTGGCGCTTCAGGCGCACCGCCATCGTGCGCATCCCGCGCAGACAGAGATACACCTCCTCGGAGCCCGGGCAGTTGCCGAGATAGGCGGCGGCGACGGTCTTGACCCGGTCGAACAGCTCCTGGCGCATCGCGATCGTGCCGAGCATCGCGTCGGAGTGGCCGACGAGATACTTGGTCGCGGCATTGATCGAGAGGTCGATGCCGAAATCGAGCGGGCGGAACAGCAGGGGTGTGGCCCAGGTATTGTCGAATGCCGTCCGGATATTGCGCGCCTTGGCCTCGGCCACGAGCGCGCGCGTATCGGGCATCTCCATGGTCTGCGAGCCCGGCGCCTCGAGGTAGAGCAGGCGCGTGTTGGGCCGCATCAGCTTGGCGATGCCGGCGCCGACCAGGGGATCGTAAAAGGTCGCCTCGACCCCGAAATCCTTGAGCAGGCCGCCGGCGAGCAGGCGCACGGGCTGGTAGACGTTGTCGGGCAGCAGCACGTGGTCGCCGGTCTTGACCATGGCGAGGATCGCGGTGGCGCAGGCGGCCATGCCGGACGAGACCGGGACGACGCGGTCGGCGCCTTCGATCGCGGCGACCGCATCCTCGAGCGCCTGCGAGCTCGGCGTGCCGAACCGGCCATAGACCACCGCATCCTTCTCGAAGCGGCGCTGGCGCGATGCCTCCCAGGTGGCAAGGTCGGGGGCGGTGATGGTCGAGGCGCGGAAGGCAGGCACGTTGACGGCGCCGGAGTGGCGCCGCGGGCTGCGGCCGGCGGAGACCAGGGTCGTCGAAGGCTTCATGATGGCGGCGGTGGGGTGATGGCGCGGAAAACGGCATCATGTCACGGCTTTGCGCGGCGCGCCACGGGCGCCGATGTCGCTGCCTTGCGCTTGCGCCCAGCGCATTATCCCGCTTTTATATGCCTCAGGAGGCGGGCTTTCGCCTCGCGAGGGGAAAGACGAAGTCGCCTCGATAACCGGACCGCCGGGCTGCCGCTCGCCGGTTCTGCTCGGAACATGAGAGGAGCATGGGAGAAATCATGAAAAAGCTCGCAATCGCGGCCGCGGCCTTCGCTGCCGCCGCACTCGTCGCGGGTCCGGCCCTGGCGGGCAAGGATCTCGACAACATCCGAAAGCGCGGCTCGCTGGTCTGCGGCGTCAACACCGGCCTCGCCGGGTTCTCGATCGCCGACACCCAGGGCCGCTGGACCGGCATCGATGTCGATGTCTGCCGCGCCATCGCCGCGGCGATCTTCGGCGACGCCAACAAGGTGCAGTTCAAGCCGACCAGCGCGCAGCAGCGCTTCCAGGCGCTGCAGTCGGGCGAGGTCGACGTGCTCTCGCGCAACACGACGTGGACGCTCACGCGTGACGCGAGCCTCGGCATGATCTTCACCGGCGTCACCTTCTATGACGGCCAGGGCTTCATGGTGGCGAAGAAGCTCGGCGTGAAAAGCGCCAGGGAGCTCGACGGCGCCGAGATCTGCGTGCAGTCGGGCACCACCACCGAGCTCAACCTCACCGATTTCCTCAAGGCCAACAACATGGGCAAGGCCAAGGCGATCGTGTTCGAGAAGATCGAGGAGGCCACCGCCGCGTTCTTCAGCGGACGCTGCCAGGCCTACACGACCGACGCTTCGGGCCTCGCCTCGACGCGGTCCAAGGACGCCAAGAATCCGGACGACTTCGTGATCCTGCCCGAGCTCATCTCGAAGGAGCCGCTCGGCCCGGCCGTGCGCCGCGGCGACGAGGAGTTCTTCGCGATCGTGAAGTGGGTGCTGTACGCGATGGTCGAGGCCGAGGAATACGGCGTCGACCGCGCCAACGTCGACCAGATGAAGGGCTCGCCCAATCCGGCGGTCAAGCGCCTGCTCGGCGTCGACGCCAAGAACGACATGGGCAAGCTGCTCGGCCTCAAGGCCGACTGGGCCTATCAGGTCATCAAGCAGGTCGGCAACTACGGCGACATCTACGATCGCAACGTCGGCCCCAAGACGCCCTTGAAGCTCGAGCGCGGCTTGAACGCGCTCTGGAGCAAGGGCGGACTGCAGTACGCTCCGCCCATCCGCTAGGGCAGAAGCCATCCGCCGCTCCGGAGCCTCCCGGGGCGGCGGATTGGCTTCGGCATCAGCCGCGGGACCCGCGCGGTGGCCAATCCAAACCCGACCCCGGTGCGCGCGCCGGCCACGGGCGCCTGGTGGAACGACCGGCGCGTGCGCGCCGTCTTCTACCAGATCGTCTTCGTCCTCGCGGTCGCCGCCGGCATCTGGGTCCTCGTCGACAACACGATCGAGAACCTGAGGGCGCGCGGCCTGCGCACGGGCTTCGATTTCCTCGGCGCGCGCTCGGGCATCCCGATCAGCGACTCGATCATTCCCTGGGACCCCGACGACACCTTCGGCCGCGCCTATCTCGTCGGCATCCTCAACACGCTGCGCGTCGGCATCGTCGGCATCATTCTCGCCACGATCCTCGGCACCATCGTCGGCATCGCGCGGCTCTCGCAGAACTGGCTGGTCTCGAAGCTGGCCTCGATCTACGTCGAGACCATCCGCAACATCCCGCTGCTGCTGCAGCTCATCTTCATCTATGCACTGTTCGGCTTCGCACTGCCGGAACAGCTCGATCCGCTGGTGATCGGCGGCGGCTTCTTCCTCAGCAAGGGCGGGTTGATGTTCCCCCTGCTGAAGCTCGAGGCCGCGCACTATGCGGCGGGCAGCGTGTTCCTCGTCTCGTTCGCCGCGATGATCGTCTACAACGTGTGGGCCAAGCGCCGGCAGAACGCCACCGGCGTCGCGCCACCGCGCCTGTTGCCGAGCCTCGCGATGCTGTTGCTGCCGACCATCATCGTCTTCCTGGCGATGGGCGCCCCGGCCGAGTTCGATGTCGCCGCCAAGACCCGGTTCCGCTTCATCGGCGGCGGCGCGATCGGGCCCGAGTTCCTCACCGTCCTGCTCGGCCTCGTCATCTACACGGCGGCGTTCATCGCCGAGATCGTCCGCAGCGGCATCCTCGCCGTGAGCTACGGCCAGACCGAGGCGGCGGGCGCGCTCGGGCTGACGCGCGGGCAGACGCTGCGCCTGGTGCTGCTGCCGCAGGCCTTGCGCGTGATCATCCCGCCGATGACGAGCCAGTACCTGAACCTCGTCAAGAACTCGTCGCTGGCACTGATCGCCGGCTACCAGGACGTCGTCGCGATCGAGAACATGACGATGAACCAGACCGGCCGCGCGCTCGAGGCGATCATGCTGATCATGGCGGTCTATCTCACGATCAGTCTCTCGATCTCGCTGGCGATGAACACCTACAACAAGCGCATCGCGCTGAAGGAGCGCTGACGTGGCCGTCTCCGAGAGCGCAACCGAAACCGTCGCTGCCGGCCCGCCGCCGGCCACCACCGGCTTCATCGGCTGGATGCGCCGGAACCTGTTCAGCGGCATCTGGAACACGCTGCTCACGCTCGTCGCCGCGTATCTTCTGTTCGTCATCATCCCGCCGGTCGCGAGTTGGCTGTTCATCGACGCGGTCTGGTCCGAGGCGCCGCCCGAGACCTGCAAGGCCGCGCACGGCGCATGCTGGGCGTTCATCCGCGAGAAGCACCGCGTCATCTTTTTCGGCCGCTATCCCTTCTTCGAGCATTGGCGGCCGCTGCTTGGCATGGGCCTCCTCATCACCATGGTGATGGCGAGCTGCTTCCGCCGTTTCTGGCGGCCGTGGATCGCGCTGGTCTGGGCCGGCGGCCTCGGCGCCTTCTTCCTGGTGATGTGGGGCGGCGCGATCCCGATCAGCTACCGGACCGCGGCGATCGCGGCGGCGGCCGTGGCGCTGGTGATCGGCCTGCGGCAGTCCAACGGCGGAATGCGCAGCCTGATGCTCTGGCTCGCGCTGCTGTTCGCCGCGCTTATCCTGGCCGGCGGCGCGGTGATTCGGGTTCTTGATGCGGTGGTGAAGGAGCTGTTCGGCGTCGATGACGCCCTGGCTCCGCTCGCCGGCGTCTGGTTCGAGATCCCGACCGGCCTCTCCTTCGTGCCCACCTCGCTCTGGGGCGGGCTGCCGCTCACCCTGCTGCTCTCGATCCTCGGCATCATGGTGGCGTTCCCGCTCGCGATTCTGCTGGCGCTCGGCCGGCGCTCGAAGCTGCCGCTGATCCGCATGTTCTGTGTCGGCTACATCGAGCTCATTCGCGGCGTGCCGCTGATCAGCCTCCTGTTCGTGGGCTCGTTCCTGCTGCCGCTGTTCCTGCCGCGCGGCGTCGAGATCGCCGATCTCGCCCGTGCCCAGGTCGCGATCATCGGCTTCTCGGCCGCCTATCTCGCCGAGGTGATCCGGGGCGGCCTCCAGGCGATTCCGCGCGGCCAATACGAAGCTGCCGACGCGCTGGGGCTCAGCTATTGGCAGAAGATGGCGAAGATCGTGCTACCGCAGGCGATCGTTCTGGTCATCCCGCCGATCGTCAACACCTTCATCGGCCTGTTCAAGGACACGTCGCTGGTGAGCATCGTGAGCTTGACCGACCTCCTGCTCTCGACCAAGGACATGGCGATCGGCGACGTGAACTGGCGCGCCTTCTATGCCGAGGGCTACACCTTCATCGCCCTCATCTATTTCGTCTTCTGCTTCTTCATGTCGAAATACAGCCAATATCTCGAGCGCCAGTTCGAGACCGGGCGCAGGAAGCGCCGCTGAGCGCGGGAGGGATCATGGAGCCGATCATCACCATGCGCGGCGTCGACAAGTGGTACGGCCAGTTCCACGTGCTGAAGCAGATCAACCTCGACGTTCAGGCGCGCGAGAAGATCGTGATCTGCGGGCCGTCGGGCTCGGGCAAGTCGACGCTGATCCGCTGCATCAACCGGCTCGAGGAGCATCAGCGGGGGCAGATCATCGTCGACGGCGTCGAGCTCACCAACGATCTGAAGCACATCGAGCAGATCCGCCGCGAAGTGGGGATGGTATTCCAGCACTTCAACCTGTTCCCGCACATGACCGTGATCGAGAACCTGGCGCTGGCGCCGATCTGGGTCCGGAAGATGCCCAAGGCCGCGGCCGAGGAGCGCGCGATGCAGATGCTGAAGCGCGTGCGCATCGCCGAGCAGGCGTACAAATATCCGGGCCAGCTCTCGGGCGGTCAGCAGCAGCGCGTCGCCATCGCGCGCTCGCTCTGCATGAGCCCCAAGATCATGCTGTTCGACGAGCCCACCTCGGCGCTCGACCCCGAGATGATCAAGGAGGTGCTCGACGTGATGATCGAGCTCGCGCGCGAGGGCATGACGATGCTGGTCGTCACCCACGAGATGGGCTTCGCCAAGAGCGTCGCCGACCGCGTTATCTTCATGGACGAGGGCCAGATCGTCGAGCAGAACGCGCCCCACGAGTTCTTCGGCAACCCCAAGAGCGACCGCACCAAGCTGTTCCTGTCGCAGATCCTGGGGCATTGACGGGGAGGGGGGCCCCCGGGGTGTTGGCGTCAACAAACGTAAGCATTCGTCAACATCCGTAAACATCGCCCTCAACCGCTGTTAACAGGGCGCGACTTAAGCGGGCGTGCGTCGGGGGTACCCCCTCACTGCGTAGACAAACGTAGACATCCGTAGACATTTGCGCGGCATTCGCGGGCTGTTTTGGGGGATGGGCGCCGCCGGCGCGGCGCGTAGAGAAAGCACCGGCATTTGCGGGCTTTCCCGGGCATTTCCGGGCTTTCGAGCGCAATCTGTCCGGGAAAATCCGGGCATCTTACGAGCCCGATCCGGGCATTTCCGGGCATTGCGCTGCGCTTCGATCGAGCGGGCCCGCAGGGGCGGGGCCTGCGCGGAGAGAAGCGGGGCTCCCGCCCTGGCCGAAGAACTTCCGCGAAAACCCTTGGCTTTTCTTGGCTTTTATTGGCTTTCCTTGGCTTTTTCGCAGCCTCCGGGTTGGCTTTCCTTGGCTTTCTGCAGGGCGCCCCCTTGGCTTTTGTTGGCTTCCCCGGCGAGAACCAAGCGTCGTCTGCGCGAGTTGGGCACGACCGCGTGCGCAGGCCGGGGTGATGATGCCGATTCACGTTTCAAAAGAGCAGAGCCGGCCGCACGCCCCAGGCATCCGGCCCGCCCAGCCTCAACTTGAGGCTCGCCACCGAATAGAACAAAACAAGAAAATTGTCAAGCGGGATCTTCTACCATTAGAAGTTTCATATTGAGAAACCCGCGGAGCAGGCGCCCGCAAGATTGACAGTCTGCTTAGCCTCCGGGCCGGGAGCGTGTTCGACAAGATTAAGGACGTCAACGACAAGGCATCGCTCGGCATGGCCTCCGCACACGGCATATTTCGGGTGGCAACGCGTGCCTCGGTTCGCTGAAAGTTGCGCATGTCTACCCGACCATTTGCGGGCGACATTCGATCAATTGTGCGAAGATATGGTGAACTGGTCAGAACTATTGCTACGGGACCACAGTGATCTCTTATTCAGTGGTTATGCAACTTGTTCTAGACGGTTGGACAAAGAAAAAGAGTTAAGGCGAAAAGTCAGGTCCGAGGAATGACAGCGAATGCGAACATGCGGCGCTCCGGGCAAGCGCGCATGAACAACCTTGCCGCAAGCGGCAATTGTCGAACGCGGCCGGCGCCGTTGCCGCCCCGATGCGATGAAATTTTTTTCGGAAGGCCGGCGCTGGGCCGGCCCCGCGTTACATCTTCTGCTTCGTGCTCTCCGCGCCGCGGGTGATGCCGCGGCCGGCGGCGCTGACGTCTTCGCCGACGCCGGCGATCGTGTTGCAGGCCGAGATCGTGCCCAGCAGCGCGGCGCCGATCAGAAGCTTCAAGAGCAGGCTCTTCATCGAAACGTCTCCCTGGCGTGTTGCCCCCGACACGGGGAACCCTACTCCGGTGCGACGAGCCGCGCGGCTGGCGGCAGCGGTACCCCCGGCGGAATCAGCCCGAGGTCGCGCGGGTCGTCGATCACCTTCGTCTCCTGCTTATACGGTACGAAGCCGGCTTTTTGGTAGAGGGCAAGCGCGCGGGGATGGTCGAGCGTGCAGGTATGCACCCAGAGCCGCTTGGCGCCCCGCCGCCACGCCTCCTCGACCGCGCGCCCGAGCAGAAATCCGCCGAGCCCGTGCCCGATCATGTGCGGCACCAGGCCGAAATAGGCGAGGTTCACGTCGAGCCGGTCGCGATAGTCCATCTCGACATAGCCGGCGGGCTCGCCGTCGGCGTAAAGCACCGAGATCTCGATGCCGTCCGCGCCGATCGCGCGCGCCAGCTCCTCGTCTGCCATGGCGCGACGCTCATACCAGAACCAGGGTTCGCCCACCGTGCCGTAGAGGTAGCGGTAGAACGCCAGCGACGGCTTGGCGAGGCGCAGCAGCGCCAGCTGATGCGCCGGCTGGTGCGGCGGGCGCGGCGGGGGCGGGGCCCGCATCTCGAGATAGGTGATGACGGTCTCGATGCGCTTCAGGCCGGGCTTGGGGTGCTTCGGCGTCTTGAGCCAGCGCTCGAAGACATTCGTATGGCTGTCGAGATAGCCGAGACGGCGATAGAAGCTCGCGACCGGCTGGTTGTCCGCGCGCACCATCAACTGGATCTTTGGGAGGCCGCGCGCGGCCTCCCAAAGATCCAGTTGATGGTGCGCGCGGACAA
>SBBV01000512.1 GCA_005240015.1 Candidatus Odyssella thessalonicensis
GCACGAGCTGGTCCACGCGCTGCCGTGAATCCTCGGGCAGGAGCGCGTAGCGCTGGCTCGAGCGCGTCGCGGCGAGACGCGCGGCCCCCGCCTGCGGGTCGCGAAAGCCCTTCGCGGCGAGCGCACGCGCCGCCGAGGATCATCGCGACGAGTGTCAGCTGCGTTTCCGCCGGCATGCTCACGGTCCACGCCATCATGAAGCGGCGCGTGCGCTCGCCGCCCATCATGTCCCAGGGATGGACGAGCACGGCCGCGCCTTCGGCCGCGCAATGCTGGAGGAACGCGACGATGCCGGGGTCGTCGAAATCCTTGGCGCCGACATGGTTGCCGAGCTGCACGCCGCGGTGCCCGGCCTTCATGCAGCGCGTGAGCTCCTTGGCGGCGAGGTCGGGGTCCTGGAGCGGCACCTGACAGAGCGCCGCCAAGCGCCCGCCGCTCTTGGCGCACATCTCGAGCGCCGCGTCGTTGTAGAACTTCGCCACTTCGAGCGCCTCGGCCGCCGGGCGGCCATAGGCGAACAGCACCGGCGTCGCCGAGATCACCTGGAGGTCGATGCCGTCGCGGTCGAGATCCTCGATGCGCCGCGCCACGTTCCAGCAGCGCTCGTCGATGCGGCGGAACTCCTTGTCGCCGAGCATGATCGTGGCTTTGCCGCCGCCGTCGTGGCGGATCGAGGGCCACGGCTCGCCGCCGAACTTCGCGTCCCAATCCGGCCAGCGTTCGGGGAAGAAATGGTTGTGCAAGTCGACGACGGTCACGGAACAGTCCTCCCAATCCCCTTGTAGTGCGCCGGTTCGTTCGTTGGAAGCGTCACGGGCGTAGCGGCGCAAGGCATGCGCCGCTTGTCGATGGCGATACTCGTGGCGACAGGGGCGCACAGCCGTGCGCCCCTGCTTGATCGACGCCTTGCCTAAGATCGCGGCGCTTGCGGCGACGCGCCGTAGGCCTGATCGCGAATCTCGGACGACCTAGGCTTGGCGGCGGAACATCGCGTCGATGCTCACCGAACCGCCGCCCGCGGCCACGATGAGCAGCAGACCGCCCATGATGCCGAGGTTCTTCAGGAACTGGCCGAGCTGCATGTAGGCGGCGCCCGGATCGGCGAAGGTCCAGAACGGGTGGCCGAGCACGATGGTGAGGATCACGAACACGAACAGCCCGAACGCCGTGAGGCGCGAAAGGATGCCGATGAACAGCATGATGCCGCCCACGAGCTCGCCATAGGCGACGATCTGGGCGAGGAGATCGGGCTGCGGCAGGGGATCGCCGGTGCCCGGAATCTTGAGGCCGGCGACGCGCTGCTTCCACATACCCATGTTGATGAGGGGCTTGTCGGCCGGTCCCCAGCCGAACACCTTGGCGTAGCCGGTGACGATGAACAGCAGCGACAGGAGGATGCGCGCGAGCGGCAGAGCAAAGATGCTCATAGTCTGTGTCTCCCCTCAAAGCACCGCCGCTTCCCCCGCGGCGGTTGGCACAAAGCCGGCCTTTGTGCCGGCACAGTAGACGCGGATCGTTGTAGAGCGGTTACACGGCCGAGGCGGGAGCCGCCGCGCGCGGCGCCGGCTTGCCGGGATTCTGGTGGCCGCAGCTGCGGCAGACCCGGAGCGCCGGGTCGTCGTAGTACTCCTTGAAGACCGGCGGCAGATCGCTGGTGAGATCCTCGATGTAGACCTCGCGCCGGTGCACCAGCGCGCGGCACTTCTCGCAATACCACTGGAACGCATCCTTGAGGCCCGCCGGGCGCACGCGCTCGATGACGAGGCCGTAGGAGCCGGACTCGGGCCGCTGCGGCGAATGGGGCACGTGCGGCGGAAGCAAGAGGACCTCGCCCTGGCGGATCGGCACATCCTTGGGCCCGCCCTGATGCCAGATGCGCAGCACCATGTTGCCCTTGAGCTGGTAGAAGAATTCCTCGAGCGGGTCGTCGTGGTAGTCGGTGCGTTCGTTGGGGCCGCCCACGATCGTGACGATGAAATCGGCATCGCGCCAGATCTGGGCGTTGCCGACCGGCGGCCGCAGGATGTCCTTGTGATCCTCGATCCACTTCATGAGGTTGAGCGGAACGAGGCGCGACGGCTCTATCATCGAGGCCGCTCCCTCTGACGGCCGGCAGGATAAGCGCGTCGGCCAGGGCTGGCAAGGAACCCTGCGTAAGAGCCAAGCGCTTGATCCGTTTAACGGAATCGTGACACGCCGCGACTATCACGAGGCTTGACCCCCAGCGCGCCGCGCGACACTTAGGACGAGACGCGGCCGCGGATGCGGCCGCAGCGCGAGGCGCCGGTGACGGAGGCGATGCAGCAACGGGCAAGGGCCGTGACGCGAGTGCTGGCGGCGGTGATGGTCGCTGCGGCGGCGGGGCTGTGGGTACCGGCGGCCTTTGCGCAGAACTCGACCACGCCCGACACGGTCAAGACCGACAACGTGACCGCGCGCCTTGTAAGCGAGCGCATCGCGCTCGTGCCCGGGCGCACGGCGTGGGTGGCACTGCATCTCATCATCCGGCCTGGCTGGCACACCTACTGGCTCAATCCGGGCGATGCGGGCGAGAAGACGGAGATCGCGTGGACGCTTCCGCCGGGCTTTTCGGCGGGCGCGATCCAGTGGCCGGCGCCCGAGCGTCTCGAGGAGCCCGGCAACATCGCGGTCTACGGCTACACCGGCACCGCCACGCACTTGGTGCCGATCAGCGTTCCCCAGGATGCGAAGCCGGGAGAGCGCGTGACGCTTTCCGCCCACGCGCGCTGGCTCGTCTGCGAAAAGATCTGTCTGCCTGAAGAGGGAAAATTCGAGCTTGCGCTGCCGATCGC
>SBBV01000379.1 GCA_005240015.1 Candidatus Odyssella thessalonicensis
CGCTGATTGTAGGCGCCGGCGTCTTCTTCGAAGGTGACGTGCTTCAAGCTGTAGAGCGACTTCGGCGATTTGCGGCCGCAGACGATCACATTGCCCTTGTAGAGCTTAAGGCGCACCGTGCCTTCGACGTGCTCCTGGCTCTTGTCGATCAAGGCCTGCAGCATCTCGCGCTCGGGGCTGAACCAGAAGCCGTAATAGATGAGCTCGGCGTAACGCGGCATCAGCTCCTCTTTCAGATGCGCGGCACCGCGGTCGAGCGTGATCGACTCGATCGCGCGGTGCGCGGTGTGCAGGATCGTGCCGCCAGGCGTTTCGTAGACACCCCGCGACTTCATGCCGACGAAGCGGTTCTCGACGAGGTCGACGCGGCCGATGCCGTTGGCCTTGCCGAGCTCGTTCAAGCGCGTGAGCAGCGCCGCCGGCAGCATGCGCTTGCCGTCGATGCAGACCGGATCGCCCTTCTCGAACTCGATCTCGACATAGGTGGCCTTGTCGGGCGCCGCCTCGGGCGAGATCGTGCGCTGGTAGACCATCTCGTCGGGCTCGATCCACGGATCCTCGAGCACTTTTCCTTCCGAGGAGGAGTGGAGCAGGTTCGCGTCGACCGAGAACGGCGCCTCGCCGCGCTTGTCCTTTGCGATCGGGATCTGGTGCTTCTCGGCGAAGTCGAGCAGCTTGGTGCGCGAGGTGAGCTCCCATTCGCGCCAGGGTGCGATCACCTTGATGTTGGGCTCGAGCGCGTAATAGGTGAGCTCGAAGCGCACCTGGTCGTTGCCCTTGCCGGTCGCGCCGTGTGCCACCGCGTCGGCGCCGGTCTCGCGCGCGATCTCGATCTGGCGCTTGGCGATGAGCGGGCGCGCGATCGAGGTGCCGAGCAGGTAGATGCCCTCGTAGAGCGCGTTGGCGCGGAACATCGGGAACACGAAGTCGCGCACGAACTCCTCGCGCAGATCCTCGACGAAGATCTGCTTGGCGCCCATCTGCTCGGCCTTTTTCCGCGCCGGCTCGAGCTCCTCGCCCTGGCCGAGATCGGCGGTGAAGGTGACCACGTCGCAGCGGTAGGTCTCCTTGAGCCAGCGCAGGATGACCGAGGTGTCGAGCCCGCCCGAATAGGCGAGCACGACCTTGTTGACCTTGCCGGGTCGAGTCATGGCGAATTCTCTTTGCGTTATAGGGGATTGCGGACCGGGCCGCCCGCGCGGCGCGGAGTATAGGAATGCCGCGCCTGCGGGCAAGCGGCGGCGCCGGGGCGGGCGATGTCACAAATCGTCCCGCCCGCCCGTCATAGGGCCGGATATCGAGGAGTAGCCCCATGACCACCGCCACCCTTGCCGCTCCCAGCCGCGCCGAACCGGGCCGCATCGCGGGCGTCGCGCGCCTCTGGATCGCGCGCGTGCTCGCGGCCGTCCTGGCCGCAAACGCCGCCTACATGCTGTTTGCCGCCGAGACCTGGTACCAGTCGGTGCCGGGCGTGGCGGCCACAGGGCCGTTCAATCATCATTTCGTCGGCGACATCGGCCTTGCCTATCTCGCGGCGGCCACCGCGCTGCTCGCGGGCTCGCTCAAGCCCGGCCGGCTCGCCGGCTATGCGCTGCCGGCGGCGCTCTTCCTCGCCGGCCACGCGCTCCTGCACCTCATCGGCTACGGCAAGGTCGCCGCGGGCGAGGCGAACGGCGCCTGGTTCACCGAGGCCTACGGCGTCTATCTGCCGGCATTGCTGGCGCTGTGGCTCGCCTTGCCTAGGGCGCCCAGGAGCGTGCTCGCGGCGGCGCTCACGGGCCGCGCCGCCGAGGCGATGATCCGCTTCGGCGAGAAGAAGCTCGGCGTTTCGCTCGACTACATGCGCGAGATCGCCGCCAACGCGCCGGCCGCGTTCCGTATCCTCGGCCGCGTGAGCCAGCTCGGCCAGTCGCTGAAGCCGGTCGACCGCCATGCCGCGCATCTCGCCGGGCTCGGCGCCGCTATGCACGACGATTGCGGCACCTGCGTGCAGATCCACATCAACCTTGCGCGCGCCGACGGCGTTCCCGAGGATGTGCTGCGCCGCGCGGTGATGGGCGAGGCGGGCACCTTGCCGGCGACGCTCGCCCAATCCTTCCGCTTCGGCGAGGCCGTCGCCGCCAACGATCCGGAGATGCATGAATTGCGCGAGAAGCTCGAGCGCACGCTCGGCAAGCGGGCCGTGATCGAGATGGCGATCGGCATCGGCTTCGCGCGCTTCTATCCCACGGTCAAGCGCGCGCTCGGCCACGCCAAGAGCTGCGCTGTGCTGCGCTTCGACTTCGGTGAGGCGCATGGCCACGCTTGACGCGGCGGATGACTTCACGGCGACGCGTCCGCGTCTCCTGGCGCTCGCCTATCGCATGCTGGGATCGATGGGCGACGCCGAGGACGCCGTGCAGGAGACCTACATCCGCTGGCACGGCGCCGATCGCACGCAGGTGCGCACGCCGGCCGCCTGGCTGACCACCGCCTGCACGCGCATCTGCATCGACCGGCTCCGGAAGGCCAAGGCCGAGCGTGCCGCCTATGTCGGCACCTGGCTGCCCGAGCCGGTGGCGGTCGAGCCGCCCGAAGACGAGGCGCTCGGCGAGAGCCTGTCGCTCGCCTTCCTCGTGATGCTCGAGCGGCTCTCGCCGGCCGAGCGCGCCGCCTATCTCCTGCACGACGTGTTCGAGTCCGACTACGCGGCGATCGCGGCCGCGCTCGGCAAGAGCGAGCAGGCCTGCCGCCAGCTCGTCTCGCGCGCGCGGAAGAGCCTCAACGTGCCCGAAGGCCGCAAAGCCCGTCCGCGCTATGCCGCCAATCCGGCGCGCGCCGAGGCGCTCGCGGCGGAGTTCGTCGCATCGACCGCCGCGGGCGACACCAAGCGCCTGATGGCGATGCTGGCCGAGGATGCGGAGCTCTGGTCCGACGGCGGCGGCAAGGCGCTGGCGGCGCTCAACGTCATCCACGGCGCCGACCGCATCGCGCGCTTCTTCGTCGGCGTCCGCGACAAGCAGGAGCCGGGCTTGCACCTCGTCTTCCGCCCGGTCAACGGCCGTCCCGGCGTCGTCGGCTATGTCGGAACGCGCGCCGATTTCGCGCTGGTACTCGAGCCCAAGGACGACGGCCGCATCGGCGCCATCTACATCGTGCGCAACCCCGACAAGCTCGCGCGCTTCGCGGCGCATTGACCCCTCTGCCTCTTGGGAGAGGGGCAGGGGTGAGGGATTGACCTGCGCTTCCGATAAGCGGTCTCACACGCGCGAGCGCACGCCAGAATGCCGTTCCGGAATCGCCTGATCGGCGCGCGCGGAAGCCGTGCATGTGAGACGCACGTCAACCCCTCATCCCCAACC
>SBBV01000209.1 GCA_005240015.1 Candidatus Odyssella thessalonicensis
AGCGGCCGCGCCGACGATCCGCTGCTCGATTGCCTGATCGTCCTCACCGCGATCTTCGAGCGCCCGCATTCGGCCGAGGCGCTCACCGCCGGGCTGCCGCTGGTCCAGAACCGCATCACGCCGGAGCTGTTCGTGCGCGCCGCATCGCGCGCCGGCCTCGCCGCGCGCATCGTCAAGCGGCCGATCGGCGAGATCTCCGATCTCTCGCTGCCTTGCGTGCTGCTGCTCAAGGACACGCGCGCCTGTGTGCTGGTGGCGCTCAAGGACGGCAAGGCGACCGTGATCGTGCCCGAGACCGGCCACGGCACGCGCGAGATCACGCAGGATCAGCTCGCCGCCCGCTATGCCGGCTACGCGATCTTCGCCCGCCCCGAATACCAGTTCGATGCGCGCTCGGAAGCGACCGAGATCCGCCAGACGCGCAACTGGTTCTGGGGCACGCTCGCGCGCTTCTGGCGCATCTACACGCAGGTGGCGCTCGCCGCGATCCTCGTGAACCTGTTCGCAATCGCGCTGCCGCTGTTCACGATGAACGTCTACGACCGCGTGGTGCCGACCAAGGGCCAGGAGACGCTCTGGGTCCTGGTGCTCGGCATCGGCGTGATCTTCGCGTTCGAGTTTCTGTTGCGGCTCTTGCGCTCCTACTTCGTTGACACGGCCGGCCGCAGCGCCGACGTGATCATGGCGAGCAACATCTTCCAGCACATGCTCGGCATCCGGCTCGATTCGCGCCCGCCCTCGGCCGGCGCGTTCGCGCAGCAACTGCGCGAGTTCGAGACGCTGCGCGACTTCTTCACCTCGGCGACGCTGGTGACGCTCATCGATCTGCCGTTCGCGCTGATGTTCATCGCCGTCGTCGCCATCATCGGCGGGCCGGTGGCGCTCGTGCCGCTCCTCGCCGTGCCGCTCATCATCGGCGTCGGCTGGCTGCTGCAGAAGCCGCTCAACGACATCGTCACGCGCACGGCCCGCGAATCGGCGCAGAAGCACGCGCTGCTGGTCGAGACCATCGTCGGGCTCGAGACCATCAAGGGATTGGGCGCCGAAGGGCGCACGCAGCGCAACTGGGAGCGCTTCGTCGGCGTGACGGCCAAGAGCGCCCAGCGCGCGCGCGAGCTTTCGCAGTTCGGCCAGTTCTTCACCAATCTGGTGAGCCAGATCGTCAGCGTCGCCGTGGTCGTGGTCGGCGTCTACCTGATCTTCAGCGGCGAGCTCACCGTGGGCGCGCTCATCGCCTGCACGATCCTGACCGGCCGCGCGATGGCGCCGCTGACGCAGGTGGCTGCCCTTCTCACGCGCTTCGATCAGTCGATGGTGTCGCTGCGGACCATCGACAAGGTCATGAGCATGCCGGTCGAGCGGCCGGCGGGCACGCAGTTCGTCCACCGCCCGGTCCTGCGCGGCGCGGTCGAGTTCCGCGACGTCGTCTTCCATTACCCGAACCAGCAGGTGCCGGCGCTCGACGGCGTCAACTTCGCGATCCGACCGGGCGAGCGCGTCGCCATCATCGGCAAGATCGGCTCGGGCAAGAGCACGATCGAGAAGCTCATCTTGGGCTTCTACCAGCCGCAGAAGGGCGCCATCCGCATCGACGGCACCGACATCAAGCAGGTCGACCCCGCCGATCTCCGCCGCAACATCGGCTACGTGCCGCAGGACGTGTTCCTGTTCTTCGGCTCGGTGCGCGAGAACATCGCGATGGGGGCGTCCCACGCCGACGATGCCGCCATCCTGCGCGCCGCGCGCATCGCCGGCGTCGACAGCTTCATCGCGCGCCATCCGCAGGGCTTCGATCTGCAGGTGGGCGAGCGCGGCGAGTCGCTCTCGGGCGGCCAGCGCCAGTCGATCGCGATCGCACGCGCACTCGTGCGCGATCCCAACATCGTGATCCTCGACGAGCCCACCAGCGCCATGGACAAGGGCTCCGAGGATTGGCTGATCGCGCGCTTGCGCGAGATTCTCGAAGGCAAGACGCTCGTATTGGTGACGCAGCGCCTGTCGCTGCTGACGCTGGTGGAGCGCGTGATCGTGATGGATGCGGGCAAGATCGTGGCCGACGGGCCGCGCGACAAGGTGCTCGAGACGCTGGCCAAGGGCCAGATCCGCGGCGCCGGCTGAGGAACGCCAGGGCCGCGCCATGGCGAAGCTTCGGGGGCTCGACAAGGTGATCGAAGGCGTGAAAGCGGCACAGGGCGCGCCGCCGCCGCGCCTCGTCCACATCGAAGACACCGACATGATGCCCGAGCTGCACGCGGCGGCCATCCGCCGCCCGCACCGGCTCGCGAGCTGGGCGCTTGGCGTGATCGGCGCCGGCCTCCTCCTGTTCATGGTCGTGGCGGCGCTGCTTCCGCTCGACGAGGTAACGCGCGCCGACGGCAAGGTGATCGCTTCGGGCCAGACCCAGGTCGTGGGCCATCTCTACGGCGGCATCGTCGAGGACATCCTCGTGCGCGAGGGCGACGAGGTGAAGGCGGGCCAGGTGCTGCTGCGCATCGACAACCGCGACGCCCAGGCCGAGTTCGGCGAGTCGCAGGCGCGCATGACGGCGCTCGCGGCGCGCGCCGCGCGACTCGAAGCCGAGGCCAACGGGCGTGGCGAGGTGCTGTTCCCGCGCGACGTGACCGCCGCGTCGCCGCAGGCGGCCGGGCTCGAGCGGCGCCTGTTCCACGCGCGGCGCGAGAGCCTCGCTTCCGAGCTCAAGGGCCTGGAAGAGCAGCAGCGCCAGCGCGAGCAGGAGCTGAAACAGCAGGAGGCCATCGTCGCCAGCATCGAGAAGAAGCTGGCCTCGCTGCGCACCGAATACGGCAACGCGCTGCGCGCGGGCGTCGCCGTGGTGGGCCGGCTCGAGATGCTGCGCCTCCAGCGCGAGACCAAGGATGCCGAGGGCGAGCTCGTCGTCGAGCGGCTCAAGATCCCGCGCATCCAGGCCGCGATCCTCGAGGCGCGGCAGAAGCACGCCGACCGCCAGAACGTGTTCGTGTCCGAGGCCCGCCGCGATCTCAACGATACGCGCAGCGAGATCGCGCGGCTCAAGGAGAAGCTCGAGAAGCTCACCTTCGACGTGAAGACGAACGAGGTGAAGGCGCCGGTGCGCGGGGTCGTGAAGCAGCTGCGCGTCGCCACCAAGGGCGGCACGGTCAAGGCCGGCGAGCCGCTCGTCGAGATCACGCCGCTCGACGATTCGCTCGTGATCGAGGGCCGCGTGCGGCCGAGCGACATCGCGTTCGTGCGCATCGGCCAGCGCGCGCTGGTCAAGATCACCGCCTACAACTTCGCCACCTATGGCGGGCTCGAGGGCCAGGTGTTCGAGATCAGCCCCGATGCGTTGGAAGCGCCGGAGAAGCCCGGCGAGAGCTATTTCCGCGTCAAGATCCGCACCACCAAGAGCTTCCTCGAGAGCGACGGCAAGCGCCTGCCGATCGGCCCCGGCATGACCGCGCAGGCCTCGATCAAGATCGGCGAGAAGACGCTGTTCGCCTACATCCTGAAGCCGATCACCAGGGCGACGCGCCAGATGAAGCTCGACGAGCCGCCGCAGCCCGAGCCGGGGCGGCGGCCGAGCGCCGAGAGCCTCTGAGATGTCCGAGCGCGCGCCCAAGGCCGAGACGTTCAGCTACACCGACCCCACGCTGCTCCATTCGAGCGCCGAGGCGGTGGCGACCGAGGGCGCGCGCCGCTTCGGCGGCTATCTCGCGATGGCGCTGGGCGCGTTCGTGCTCGCCTTTCTCG
>SBBV01000255.1 GCA_005240015.1 Candidatus Odyssella thessalonicensis
CGCCGGCGCACCTCGGGGTCGCGCTCCTCGAGCAGCTTCTTGTTGCGCTCGGTCATCGCGTTGATGGCCCCGATCGCGGCCGGGCGGCGCTGCGCTTCGTAGCGGTCGAGCGTGCGATCGTCCGCTTTGCCGGCGAGCACGGCGGCAAGGCGCGCCGTGAGGCTCAGCGCATCGTGAATGCCGCCGTTGAGCCCCATGCCGCCCAAGGGATTGTTCACATGCGCGGCGTCGCCGGCGAGAAAGACGCGGTCCGCGCGATAGGCGGCGGCCGCGCGCTGATGCACGCGGTAGATCGCCTTCACCAGGAGCTCGTAGGGCTCGGCGCGCGGGCAGATGTTCTGGAGGCACGCCTGGAGATACGCATCCGCCACTGCATCCTCGGCTTCGAGGTTGGGCTGCACCGGAAACACGATGCGCCACATGTCGGGGATCTCGAGCAGCAGGAACCACTCGTCGGGATCGGCGGTGTAGTTGACCGAGCAGATGTCGGGCATGGCGGCGCGGAAATCGTGGCGCGTGCCGGCGACGAGGAATTGCTCGGGATGCGTATAGCCCTCGAACGCGACACCGATGAGCCGGCGCACGACGCTGCGCCCGCCGTCGGCGCCGATCGCGTAGCGCGCGCGGAAGCGGCGCGGGCCTCCGGGCGTGTTCGCGGTCACCTCGACGCCGTCGTCGTGCTGGCGCAGGCCCGTGACCTCGTGGCTGAACGCGACGCCGGCGCCGGGAATGCGGGCGATTTGCTCGTAGAGCCATTGCGTGAGCTTGAACTGCTCGCATTGCAGCCGATAGGGGTGCGCGGTGTCGCTCGCCAGCACGCCGAAGTCGATCTCGGCGATCTTGCCGAGCCGGCGGTCGCGGTATTGCAGGACCGGGGCCTTCAAGCCCATCGCGAGCAGCGCCGTCGTGGCGCCGCACTCTTCGAGCAGATCGAGCGTCGGCGGATGAAAGGTCGAGGCGCGATAGTCGATGACGCGCTCGGGCTCGCGCTCGAGCAGCGCGACCGCGATGCCGCGGCGTGCGAGGAGATACGCCGAGAGCGCGCCGACCGGCCCGGCGCCGACGATGACGACGTCGTAGTCTGTCTGCATGTGGTGATAGTCGCCGATCGGAACGCGCGAGGCTAGCGGTCGCAAAATCATCAGGCCGGTGCGACGCCGCAAACTCCTTCCCCCGCGAAGCGGGGGAAGGTCGGGATGGGGGTGAGCGCGAGTTCGCGATGCGGTTGAGGATGGCCGCTGCGCCGGCGCTTCCGCTGCCGCGCGGCTCGCCGTCCTCACCCCCTCCGGCCCGCGCGCCCTTCGCTAGGCTCAGGCCGCGCGGGCCACCTCCCCCGCTAATCGCGGGGGAGGGACATTCAACACGGCTTCGCCTCGGAGTTAGTCCAGATCCGCCATCAGCGCCGTGCGCACCGGCTCGGGCATGCGCGCCATGTGCGCGTAGTTGGGATGCGCGATTTCGAGCACGATTTCGATCCCGGCCTTCTTGAAGGCGGCGGCACTTTCGGGCGGCAGCTCGAAGCGCAGGAAGTGCACCGACGAGGTCTTGCCGTCGGCGCGTGTGCGCTCGTCGTCGCCGATCTGCCGGGCGTGGATGCGCACCGCATTCGCGGCGCCGCCGACGACCATGTACACCTGCAGCTCGACGCCGCCCAGGCGCGCGAGCTCGCGTGCGCGCCGCACCGGATCCTCGATCTCGAACATCAGCGTGGCGACGAGATCGCGGCCCTGGGGGATGAGCGGATTGTAGGCGTCGAGCTCGCTCTGCACCTGCTCGTCGCCGCCCTGCTCGATCGCGAGCATCTCGTGGACCTGGTGCAGCATGGTCTCGTAGTTCTCGAAATAGAAGGTCGCGAACGGCCCCACTTCGATGCGGCGATGGACCTTGATCTCGGCGATGCGCTTGCGCCGCGCCTTGCGCTCCCTCTCGTAGACCGGGAGCGGCAGCAGATCGGCGCGCGTGATCTCGTGTTTCATGTCGTTACCTCGTTCGCCGCAAGCGGAAGTGAACAGGAGGCATGGAGACGTGGAGACGTGGAGAAGAACCGTGCCGTCAAAACCATAACGTCATGCTGAGCGCCGACTCCTTGGGCGGCAGCGAAGCATCTCTCGACAGGTTCGCACGGCGCTGCCTCAAACGCGGCTCGTCGGCGAAAGATGCTTCGCGACCCCAAGAGGGGCCGCTCAGCATGACGACGCGGTGAGCGGAGCCTCGCTATTCCTCCACGCCTCCGTTCACTTTTGCCTTGGGCGCACTCATTCCACCAAACCGTAGGCCTTGGCGAACAGCTCGATCGGGTGCGGCGCGCGCTCGGGCACGATCTTACCCGCCTGCTCGACCCGCTCCATGCCCTGGAGAACGTGCGCGCCGGCCAGCGGGCATTCGGATGCGACGAAATTCTTCTTCGCCTCGACGGCCTGGCGCGCGACCGGCCGGCCGACCTTGATCGCAACCTCGAAATTCTCCTTCATCACGCCCCACGAGCCACCATGGCCCGAGCAGCGCTCGATCACCTTCAGGTCGATGTTGGGGATGAGCCGCAGCATCTCGGTGGCCTTCTGGCCCATGTTCTGCGCGCGCGCATGGCAGGCGATGTGGAGCGTCACGCCGCCCTCGAGCGGCTTCAGCCCGGGCGCCAGGCCGGGCCCCGGCTTCTTCGCCAGCTCGACGATGTACTGCGCGGCGTCGCGCGTGGCCTTGCCGAGCGCCTCCACCTCCGGATGGCCGGGCAGGATCAGCGGCCACTCGAATTTCAGCATCAGCGCGCAGGACGGCACCAGCGCCACCACGGCGTAGCCCTTGTCGATCCAGGGTTTCATCGCGGCCGCGACCTGCTTGGCGCTTTCGGCGACCGCGGCGAGATCGCCATGCTCCAACAGCGGCATGCCGCAGCAGCCGGGATAGACGACCTCGGTCTCGACGCCGTTATGCGCGAGCACGCGCATGAGGGCCGTGCCGATGTCGGGATTGTTGTAGTTGGAAAAGCAGGTCGCGAAGATCGCAGCCTTGCGGCCGTAGGCCGGCGCGGCCTTGTTGATCTCGGGCTTTTCGCTCTTGGCACGCTTCTCGAGCGTGCGCCGATGGTATTTCGGCAGCGCGGCCTTGCGATCGACGCCGGC
>SBBV01000144.1 GCA_005240015.1 Candidatus Odyssella thessalonicensis
CGAACTCCTTGCAATAGAGGGTCGCGAGCTTGGCGGGGTTCAGTTCCTGCGAGCGGATGGCTGCTTCGGTCACGGCCGATCCCCATTCTTGCCGATGCGATGATGGCGATGCGCAATTAGGAGCGCCTCGTCTTGGCTTGTCAATCGAACGAGGTTCGCATCGCCTTTCCGGAGCGCGATCGAGCGCCCGCGGCGCCTCCGCGGACTTCCGCCGGACAATCGATTGAAATTGATTGCGTATCGAGACCTACCGGTTGGAGGCGGCAGCACCCCGCGTTGGGCAAGCGAGGGGGCCAAGGCTGCCGGCTGCCGGTGGGCAAGCATATGGCGCGGCTCGCATTACCGGCCTATGCTGGTGCGCCCAAAACGAGGAAAGAGAGGCAGAGGCACGCGCATGAGCGCGCCGAAAAATGCCCGAAATTCACTCCGAAACGGGAGGAGAGGCCATGGAGCAGAAAGTAGACCGTAGACGTTTCCTGAGCCAGCTCGGCGTCACGATCGGCGCCGCGGGCGCGGCCGCCGTCGCGCCGACTGTCCCCGCGCTGGCCCAGACGGCCAGCGCGCCCAAAGGGAAGTTTCCCGACACGCCGCTCAAGTTCGGCCACATGACGTTCCTCACCGGCCCGGCGGCGGTGCTCGGCGAGCCGTCGTTGAAAGGCCACATCCTCGCCGCCGAGGAGATCAACGCCAAGGGCGGCATGCTCGGCAAGCGCAAGATCGAGACGATCAAGGCCGACGAAGCGGCCGGCACCGACGCCAACGTGAAGGAGCTTCGCCGCATGAAGCTCTCCGAGAAGATCGACATGTTCACGGGCGTGATCTCGTCGGGCAACACGCCGGCGCTCGGCCCGGTCGCGGAGGAGCTCGGCCTGATGACGATCTTCGTCGACGGCTGCACGGACTTCCTCTGGGACAAGGCGGTTCCGAACCCCAAGTACACGTTCCGGATCACCAACATCCAGTCGGCCGACGGCGTGACCTGCGCCGTGGCGGCGGCGCAGACCTGGCCGCAGGCCAAGAAGATCGCGCATATCCATCCGGACTACTCGTACGGACGGAATGCGTTCGACCACTTCATGGTCGCGTACAAAAAGCTGGTCCCCGGTGCCGAGGTGGTTTCGGAAGGCTGGCCGAAGCTCGGCACCACCGACTTCACCGCCCACATCACCAAGACGATGGCGTCCAACCCCGACCTCATCGTCTCGTCGGTCTGGGGCGGCGACTACGTGGCGATGTACAAGCAGGCCCTGCGCTACGGCATGTTCGAGAAGGCCAAGTTCGCGAGCACGATCGCGTTCGGCGTGGCGCCGCATGCGATCGGCAAGGATCACCCCGAGGGCGTGATCGCAGGCGTGCACTCGAACTACTACTTCACCTACCCGCCGGGCAATCGCTGGCCGACCAACAAGACCTTCGTCGAGAAGTACCACAAGCGCTGGAACGAGTATCCGAACTTCCAGTCGGATGGCGCCTACCACACGCTCTACATGTACAAGCTCGCGGTCGAGAAGGCGAACCGGCTGGTCGGCGGCTGGCCTGACGACGAGGCGATCATCAGCCAGCTCGAAGGCATGTATTTCGAGACCGCGGCCGGATACCTCTACATCCGGCCGGACAATCACCAGGGTTACAAGGACGCGGTGACCGGCTTCAGCAAGAACGTGGCCGAGTACCCGTTCCAGATCCTGGACCCGAATCGGATGATCACCATTCCGATTCGCAACATCACGGCCCCGCCGAACTGGCCGAAGCCGGGCCAGGGCCACAACGATCCAACGGCGACCTTCAACTGGATCAAGACGACCTGGCCGCAGGTCGGCTGACGGCCGGACGCAAAGGCAGCCACGCCCTCGGACGACGAGGGCGTGGCCCTTTGCCCGGGTCCTATCGGCATCGGTGGTAGGTCACGCATGTCGAGGCGAAAGGCTCGCCTCTACGCCAAGCCGCTTGTCGCGGCGCTCCTTTGCATCGGCCCGTGGGGTGCCCGGGCCGACCACGCGATCACCTTCTTTCCCTCCTTCTATCCGCAAGAAATCCGCATCGAATACCTCGCGCCGGAGGCGGCGGCGCGCGAGTTCGTCAGCAAGACCGATCCGCTGCACGCCTATCTCGGCGCCGCGCCGCGCTTCTCGGAAGCACGACCCGAGCACGTCAAATCGGCCGATTCGCTGAAGACGCTGATCGTCGCCGGCGTCAATCCGCGATCCGCGCGCCACAAGGATCGCGCGGCACGCTGCCGCACCACGGCCGAGGCCGCGCGCGCGCTGGCAAAGCAGCCCGGCCTCGTCGCGCACGCGTATCCGGTCACGCCGCATCACGCCGACTACATCCATCACGCCGATCGCGCAGCGGCGTCGAACGCCGGCGGGCCGCGGCCCGACCCCGGCCCGCCGCTCACCTTCCGCGCGGCGGGGGGCACGCAAGCCCTACTTCGTCAGGAGGCACGCGTCAGCGCCACGGACTGGGATGTCGAGCTGTTCGAGGTGTCGCCGGAAGCGCTGATGCGCATGGCCGGCATCGCCCTCAACGCGTGGCCGGCGCCGCCCTGGGCGAGGGAGGGCTGGTTCCAGGCCTATCATCTGCTGCGGCCGAGCCTGACCGAAGCCCAGCATCGCGAGCGCGCCGATGCGCTCTTTCACCGCCTCACGCACGGCGCCTTCAAGGATCTGACCGAGCAGATCAACCTCGAGCGGGACCTGATCGAGGCGTTGACCCGCGGCTGCGAGCGCGCGGTGCTGGGCTATCGGCTGCGGAGCGAGTTCTACAGCGATGATTTTTCGGGCGGCATCGAGAACATCGTCGTCGATGCGCAGTTCGGATTCAACTCGCCGGTCTTCGTTCGCGCGGTGAAGCTCAAGGACTTTCTCTGGAACGGCTGGCTGCGCATCGGGATCGAAGAGCGACCCATGGCCGCGTGGAACCCGGTCGCGGGTTTCACGGACGCCGCCGGCCGCCTCATTTGGGGAACGGTCGCCGACGACGCCTTTCTGCCGACCCCCTACAACAGCCGCTTTGTCGCGAACCGCACGCAGATCGTGGCGCCCGGCGAGACGGCCGCGCGCCGGTCGCAGCCGCTTCCGCCCGATGCCCTCGTCCCGCAGCCGCGCACCGGAATGCTCGAACCCGCTGGCTCCGGACGCGGCGCCATGGGAAAAGTGCAGTACCGCGTGCTCGCCTCGCCTTATCAGGACGAAACGGCGGTTGAGACGGCCGATCTGCTGTATCCGTTTGCGCTGGCCTTCCGCTGGGGCGCCGAGGAGAGCAAGGCTGCGGGCTTCGATCCGGCGATCGCGGCCGCCACACGCCTGATGCGCGAGCGTTTGCGCGGCGTGAAGATCGTCAAGGTCGAGGAAACCAGGCTGCGCGACGGCGAGGTCACGTTCACGCATCGCACCGTGATCGTCGACGTCTATCTCGACGATCTGGCCTCCGACGAACGCGAAAGCGCCCTCTTCGCTCCGCCCTGGAGCGCCATGCCCTGGCACCTGCTCGCGCTCATGGACGCGGCCGTGGAGCGCGGGATCGCGGCCTTCTCCGAAAGCGAGGCCAAGCGGCGCGGGCTCCCGTGGCTCGACCTCGTTCGCGATCCGGCGCAGCTCGAGAAATTGCGCGGCCTCATCCGGAAATTCGCAAAATCCGGGTATCGACCGGCGGCGCTGGAAGCGCTCGTGAGCCCCGAGGCGGCGGCTGCGCTGCGCCCTGACCGCGAACTCGACGTCGACGCCGAGCAGCACGCGATCGGGCGTCTGCTCGAACGCAGTGATCAGCGCGCGCGGCGGATGGGCATGGAGGTCGAACGTGCCGAGGCCGACCGGATAGGTGAACTCGCGAACGACATCGAAAACGATCGCCGGCCCCGACCACGACTTGAGCTTGTAGGGGCCGTTGGTCACCAGCAGATGGCCTCGTGCCGCGACGAACTTGTCG
>SBBV01000396.1 GCA_005240015.1 Candidatus Odyssella thessalonicensis
AGCGACGCTTGGCAACGGCGTCGCCCTCGCCGGGGCCACCGGCGGCGCACAGGGGTTGGGGACGATCAACGCGCAGAATTACTTCAAGAATGGCGTGGCGCTGGGCTCGGGGAAACATGTCGCCACGAGCTTTCTCTCAGATGCACAACGAACCGCGACCACCGCGTCGATACCGCTTGACGACACGATACCGCAGAGCAGTGAGGGCGCGCTCTGGACCACCCTCGCCCACACTCCGGCGGCGAGCGGAAACATCCTGTACGTCGATGTCCAAGTGAACATCGGCGATAACGGCGCGGTGCCGATCATCGCTTTGTTTAAAGACAATGATGCGGACGCTCTTGCCGCCGCCGTAGGCTCGTGCAGCTCAACAGATCCGCGAATGACGAGTTTGCGCATTCACTTCCGCCACGTTACGGCGGGCGTTTCCCCAATCACATTCAAAGTTCGGTTTGGCACAGCTCAGGGCAGCGGTGGCACTGCCGCAATTAACGGCGGAGCGTCTAGTCGCGCCTTTGGTGGAGTTTCGTTTAGCACCATCAAAATCACCGAGGAGGCGCCGTGACGTCTAAGAACATTGGGCTGGCTTAAAACGCCTCCGACTTAGATCAAACGTAAACTTCCTCATCGTCTTCAAATGAGGACTTGGAAGTTGAAATGCCGCGTCCTTCGTTTCTCCCGTGTCCGTGTAGCCGATGCTCTGGAAACTTCGCACTGATTGGAGATTGTCGGCCGCGACCCAAGCAACCAAGTACTTCAGGGCCGTTAGGCGCTTGCACGCATAGTCCAGCGCGAGATCGTTCATCCGTGCACCGTAGCCATGTCCGCGAAAGTTGTCCTTTACTCCATAGCTGATTTCAGCGAAGTCGCTCTGGTCCTTGGTGAAGCGAATGTACAAGTACCCGACGACTTCTTGTGCGCCATTCAGGGCGAGAAGCATTATCCTCTCTTTGCCGTTCAGATTCTCTTGAAACCAATTTCGGAACTTTGCCCTGTCCGGCGGCGCGGCAAATCCGGATGCGCGAACGTCCGCCTCATCCGACTTCATCAGATAAAGCTCATCGAAATCGTCGGGCGTCACTTGGCGAAGATAGAGGTCGTGCTGAGTCGTCATCGTCACACGTCTTGGCGGCGTCTGCTCCAGGCCCGTTAGCAAGTTATCCTACCTTCGGAAATAGTAGGATAACCGGGCCACCGCCCGGGCGCTTCTCCCCTCACCACGCGCTGAGCCCGCCGTCGACGAAGAGGCACTGGCCGGTGACGTAGGAGGAGGCGTCGGAGGCGAGGAAGAGGGCGGCGCCGACGAGCTCGTCGCGCCGCGCCATGCGGCCCAAGGGGATGCGGTTGCCGTAGGCGCGCTTGAAGGTTTCGTTCTGCCGGTCCTCGACGCCGCCGGGCACGATCGCGTTGGCGCGGATGCCCGCCTTCGCCCAGTAGGTGGCGAGCCAGCGCGTCAGCCCCACCATCGCCGCCTTGCCGGCGCTGTAGACGGCCGGGCTTCCGATCGCGTGGCCGGCGTAGGTGGCGCCCTCGTAGATGCGGTTGTCGGGGCCCAGGAGGCCGTAGATCGACGAGGTCTGGATGATCGAGCCGCCGCGCCCGTGCACGGCCATCGCCGCGCCGAAGGCCTGGCAGACGAGGAACGTGCCGTCGACGTCGACGCCGATCACGCGCTTCCAGTCGGCGAGGTCGAATTCCTCGAACCGTGCAAACTCGGCCTTGAGCCCCGCGCTCTGGTTCGCCGCGTTGTTGTGCAGCACGCGCACCGGCCCGAGCGTCTCGCCGACGCGGCGCTGGGCGTCGCGCACGCTCTTGGGATCGGCGATGTCGCAGGCGACGCCCAAGCAGCGCCGGCCGATCTTCTGGCCGAGCTCCGACGCGAAGGCGCGCGCGGCGTCGCCGTCGATGTCGAGCACGGCTACGTCGGCGCCGAATTCCGCATAAGCCGCCGCGAACGCGCGGCCCAAGAAGCCGGCGCCGCCCGTCACCACCGCGACGCGGCCCGTAAGATCGAACAGCTTGCTGTACACGCCCTCGCCCATGGCGCGACTATAGCAGCGCCCGACAAGAATCGTGCAAGTCGCGACTAGAGGCGAGGGCGGGTTGGCGAAGCTCGGTCGCAGCGCCGCCGTCATCGCAATCGCATCCGAACGTATGCTATCCAGCGAGGCCGAGGAAGGTGATCAGTGCACGGTCGAGCCGCACGAGATCGGACTCGTCGAGCGTGCCGACACGCTTGCGCAGCTTGGCTATGCGCACCGTCGTCACTTTGTCGATCATGATCCGCGACGGACGCTGAAGGCCGTTGGCCGCGCTGGGCTCGATGAGCGGCCGGATCAGCGGCGCGTCCGCGGGATCGCTCGTGAGCGGACAGACGGTCGCCGACATGTAGGCCGGGAATCGATCGTCTTGGACGATCACTGCGGGGCGCGCTTTGCCCGTGTAATCCGGCCCGCCCGCGACCGTCCAGATCTCGCCGCGCTTCATTCGTTGGGCCACTCCGAGATCGCGTCGATGAACGCCTGATCCTCCTCTGCAAACCGACTCTTCGCCACCAGGCGCGATTGGCGGCGCGCTTCACGCGCGAAGTCCGGCGACCGCGTATCGGGAACCCAAATTTGAATGGGGCGCAGGCCTTGCGCGCGCAGGCGCGCACGGTAGGCCTTGACCTTGTCGCGAATCGCCCTGCGCCGCGATGCAGAACGCATACTGCCTCCTCTTCCGGTTACATGTAACCAGGCAAGGCGCCTTGGTCAAGCCCACGAGCGTCCGCCGCGGCGCAAGCGATTCTCCGCAAGTTTTGCGGAGAACCGGCGCCGTTCTTCGCTCCCTCACCAACCCCAACCCAAGAGGTTCACGTCCGTGACGCCGAAGCAATTCTACGACGCCCACATCGACGCCGCACGCGCCGGCGAACGCGCCTTCGGCATCCCCGCGCTCTTCACGCTGGCGCAAGCGGCGCTCGAGACCGGCTGGGGCCGCCATGCGCCCGGCCACATGATGTTCGGCATCAAGGCCGGGCCCGGCTGGAGAGGCAAGCGCCAGCTCTGCATAACGCGCGAGGTGTTCGCCGATGCGCGGCAGGGCCACCGCTTCGCCGAGGTGCTGGCGATCACGCCGCGCGCCGACGGCCGCTTCGACTACAAGGTGCGCGACTGGTTTCGCGCCTACGGCTCGGCCGTCGAAAGCTTCGCCGATCACGCGCTGATGCTGCGCGAGAATCCCCGCTACGCGCGCTGCTTCGAAACCCGCGATCCGCGCGAGTTCGCGCGCCGCATCGCCGCCGCCGGGTACGCCACCGATCCCGGCTATGCCGCGAGCCTCATCGCGGCAATCAATGTGCTCCAGAAATTCGCCGCGGCCGAAGCACGCGGAGAAGCGAAGAGCGCGCAGGCTGGGAGACCCCCTCGGGCTCCGCGTGAGCCCTCTGCCTCCGTGCAGTCGACCGGTTTCTTCTCCGCAGTGCTCCGCCTGCTCGCAAGCCTCCTTGGACGGAGGGCCTGATGGCCACGCTCCCGACCGAGACGATCGAGAAGCTCGCCGGCTACATCGTCAACCGGCGCGACAAGCGCATCATCACCTTCACGGTGCTGGCGCTCTACGCTGCGGCGCTGCTTTACCACTTCGTCGGCGGCCTCATCGGCGCGCCCGAGCAGAAAACCGCGCTCGACAGCATCGAGACCTTGGCGATGGTCGTCGTCGTCGCGCACATCGCCGGCGGCGTCGCGCAGCGCGCGCTCGCCCCGACGGCGCTTCGCGCGGAGCCGCGGCCAAGCCATGCGTCGCCCGACGGCGCCGTGGAGCGGCCCCAATGAGTCTCCTCAGCGGATTCTGGGCGAGGATCGTGGCCGCGGGCGCGATCGTCGCCGCCGCGCTCTTCTTCCTTGCGCGCGTATTCAAGGCCGGCCGCGACACCGAGCGCGCGAAGAGCGCCAAGGCCGCCCTCCAGCACCAATCCGACACCGCCAATCAAGTGAGACACTCCGATGAAGCCGTGGCCGATCCTTCGTCTGCCCGCGCGCGCCGCGTGCGCGCGCAATTCCAGCGAAACGAAGACTGACCACGGAGGGCACGGAGGACACGGAGCAGAACACATCGCGCGCGCGACACGGAGGAGACCCGCCGCCAGGCGGACCTCCACAACTCGCGCCGCCTCTGCCGCTGCCACGCGGATTGCCGGTAGCGCGCCCGGGCCCACCGAAAACAGGAGATTCGCAAATGCTCATCTGGTTCGCGCTTTGCGCGGCACTGTTCGCCGCCGGCGGCGTTGCCGGCGGGCTCTCCCTCGCCTGCCGCTACGCCTGGCCGCAGAAACTCTACGACCTGCTGTTTCCGGCGCGGCCCTGAGCCGGCGTTTCCGCACATGAACGAGTCGGACTCGCCGTCCCCTCCGCCGGAGGGCCCCGCGCCGCCGCCGGAGCCAGCCGCTTCACAACCGAAAGCCGCCGCGAAAGAGCCGCGCAAGCCCGGCCCAAGGACGGGCTTCTACAATTTCGTAAGCGATTGGTTCAGGTCGCAGG
Source organism: Candidatus Odyssella thessalonicensis (assembly GCA_005240015.1). Taxonomy (GTDB): domain Bacteria; phylum Pseudomonadota; class Alphaproteobacteria; order Bin65; family Bin65; genus SBBV01. The sequence continues at coordinate 4,521 of SBBV01000396.1, forward strand.
CGCTTCGCACGCCCTTGCATCTCCGCAAGATGGCCGGCTGGCTTGGCACCCATGTGAGGAAAGGCAGGATAGGGCCGAACCGCCTCCTGCTGCTCGCGTTCCGCGGCGCCGGGAAATCGACTCTGGTTGGCCTGTTCGCGGCCTATCTGATCTCACGGCAGCCCGATCTGCGCCTGCTCACGCTCTCGGCCGATCTGGCGCTCGCGCGCAAGATGGTGCGCAACGTCAAGCGCATCATCGAGGCGCACCCGTGGATTCCGCGGCTGAAGCCCAAGAAGCCCGAGCTCTGGGGCAGCGAGCAGTTCACGGTGCTGCGCAAGGCCGAGCTGCGCGATCCCACCATGCTCGCGCGCGGCGCCGAAGGAAACTTCACGGGCTCGCGCGCCGAGGTGGTGATCTGCGACGACGTCGAGGTGCCGGGCAATTCCGACACGCCGGCCAAGCGCGCGGCGTTGCGCGAGAAGCTCGCCGAGATCGAGTTCGTGCTCGTGCCCGGCGGCATGCAGCTCTATCTCGGCACGCCGCACAGCTACTACTCGATCTACGCCGAGACGCCGCGCAAGGAAGTGGGCGAAACGCGCCCGTTCCTCGACGGCTTCGAGCGCAGGGCGTTCCCGATCCGCACCGCGGATGGAACGCCGCAGTGGCCGAAGCGGTATGACGAAGAAGAGATCGCCGCCATCGAGCGCGCGACCGGCCCGATCAGGTTCGCGAGCCAGATGATGCTCACGCCGATGGCGCCGGAGCAGTGCCGCTTCGATGCCGGCAAGCTGCTGCGCTATGCGGGCGAGGTCGAGTATCGCGAGCAGCAGGGCCGCGCCAGCTACTGGCTCGAGGGCCGGAAGCTCGCCTCGGTGCGCGTCTGGTGGGACCCCGCCTACGGCGAGACCGAGAAGCACGACCGCAACGCGATCGCGCTGCTCTATCAGGACGCGGCGGGCCATTACTGGATCCACCGCGTCCACTATTTCCGGCACGACGCGGCGCTGGCCGAGCGCGATCCCGCGGGCCACGCCGAGGCCGATCAGCTCTGCCGCGAGGCGGCGCGTTTCGCCGAAGAGCACCGCGTGCCCGCGATCACGGTCGAGGACAACGGCGTGGGCAAGGTGCTGCCGGGTCTCTTGCGCAAGCTCTTTTCCGAGAAGCGCATGCCGATCAGCGTGCTCGAGCACCACGCGCGCACGTCGAAGAGCGGCCGCATCCTCGACGCGATCGACGTGCGCCTCGCCGCCGGGCTGCTGCACGCGCATGCTAGCGTCTGCGACGGGCCCTTCCTCGAGGAGCTGCGCGGCTGGCAGCCCGAGCGGGCGAGCCAGCCCGACGACGGGCTCGACGCGGTGGCCGGCGCGATCCTGGCCGAGCCGGTGCGCCTTGGGCCCTACCCGCGCGCGCCGGGCGAGCACGGCGCCTGGCGCATGAGCGGCCAGGTGCATCAGGCGCGCACCGAGTTCGATCCCTGACGCCCTGAAGCCTTCCCCCGCTTGCGGGGGAAGGTTGGATGGGGGCGAGGACGCCGCAGAGCGCTGGCCCGCGTTCGCACGCGGCCGCACGCCCGCGCTTCATCGGGCATGGCGGCTTGTCGTCCTGACCCCCACCCCACCCTCCCCCGCTCTTCGCGGGGGAGGGAGTTGGTTTGTTCCGTCCTCAATCACAAGGAGTACGACGATGACGCTGCGCC
>SBBV01000548.1 GCA_005240015.1 Candidatus Odyssella thessalonicensis
ATCGTCAACGTCACCTCGATCGCGGGCCACGCCGTGCACCCGTTCGCGGGCTCGGCCTACTCCACCTCGAAGGCGGCGCTCTCGGCGCTCACGCGCGAGATGGCGGTCGAGTTCGCCGAGCTCGGCGTGCGCGTCAACGCGGTCTCGCCCGGCGAGATCGAGACCGCGATGCTGGCGCCCGAATACGAGAACCTCGTGCCGCGCATTCCGCTGCACCGGCTCGGCACACCCGACGAGGTCGCCGGCGTGATCTTCCGCCTCTGCGACAGCGATTTCGGCTACGTCACCGGCGCCGAGATCTTCATCACCGGCGGGCAGCACCTGTTCTGACCGGCCGCCCCCGCGCTCATCTCCCGTTAAGGCGCGCGTACTATTGCTCTCCCACGGGGGCGCCGCCATAGTCGCGCGCCGTATATAGAGGGGAATGCAGGGGAAAGGGGGACTTTTCCGTGATTCGCCGTAATGTTCTCGCGCTCGCCGCGGCCGCGGCGCTTGCGTGGTCGGTCGCCAATCCCGCCTTGGGCCAGGGCCGCGTCTACAAGATCATCGGCGTCGGCGACATCATGATGGGCAGCGACTATCCGCAGCCGCTCATGGATCCGCGCGTCACACCCGGCGCCGATCCCGCGGCGATGCTGGGCGCGCCGCTCGCCAAGCTCCTCAAGGAGGCCGACGTCACCTTCGGCAATTTCGAGGGCACGCTGCACACGCTCAACAGCGGCGCCAAGTTCTGCCGCAACCCGACGCAGTGCTACGTGTTCCGGAGCCCGCCGTTCCACGCCGAGATCCTGCGCCGCGTCGGCTTCAACCTGATGTCGACGGCCAACAACCATGCCGGCGACTTCGGCGACGCGGGCCGCATCGCCACCTACGAGCACCTGCGCCGCGCCGGCATCTACGTCGCCGGCCCCGACCAGGACGGCATGCGCACCACGGTGATGCGCCTTGCCGACGGCACGCGCGTGGGCCTCGCCGCGTTCGGCCACAACCCCGGCATCCCGTGGCTCACCGATATTCCGCGCGCGCAGCAAATCGTGCGTGGGCTCAAGCGGCAGGCCGACATCGTCATCGTCTCGTTCCATGGCGGCGCCGAGGGCACCACGGCCACGCGGGTGCCGAAGCAGACCGAGATCTTCCTGAACGAGAATCGCGGCGACGTCTTCCGCTTCAGCAAGGCCGTGGTCGACGCCGGCGCCAACATCGTGTTCGGCCACGGCCCGCACGTGCCGCGCGCGGTCGACTTCCATGGCGGCGCGTTCATCGCCTACAGCCTCGGCAATTTCTGGACCTACGGGCGGTTCAACCTGCGCGGCCCCAACGGCATCGCGCCGGTGGCCGAGGTCAACATCGACAAGCTCGGCAAGATCCGCAGCGTGGTGATCCATTCGGTCGTGCAGGAGCATCCGGGCGGCCCGCGCCTCGACCCCAGCAATGCGGCCGCCAAATTCGTGGCGCAGCTGACGGCGCAGGACTTCCCCGAACTGCGCGCGCAGTTCCTCGCCGACGGCCGCGTCATCGCGCCGGCCATTGCGCAGCGGTGACGGGCCTCTCCCCCGGTTGGCGTCAACAAACGTAAACATTCGTCAACAGGCGTAAACATGCCGGCGGAGCTGTCCGCCCCGAGGCCCCCGGGGTATCCCCGCGTAGACAAACGTAGACATCCGCGGGGCCTTTCATCCCTGTTTCGGGGCCTCGGCGGGGCGTCTTCGCCGCGCTTCCGCGCCCGGCACGAAGCCGGCAAAAGCCCGCTTCGCGCGCGGCCCGGGCTTTCACGGGCATTTCCGGGCTTTTCCGGGCATTTTGCGGCGATCGACACCGGCATTTCCGGGCATCGAGACCGGCTTTCCCGGGGATTTTCCGCGCGCCGCTCGCCGGCGGCGCTGCCCCGAGCGATGATCGTGAGCCACATGATCCCGCGACGCTCGCAATGAAAAAGCGGCGCGTTTTTTCTGTTCCTGATCCCCAACGTCAAAGAGCGCCGGGCGGCGCGCCGCCCAAGAGGCGCGTGATGCCCGCCGGTCCACATCGGGGCCACGCGCATGGCTAGAACATTTAGCGAACATTGTCAAGCGAGAAATTCAGGAGCGATCGTTGGCCGAAGGAGGTCGGTGGCCCCGCGTGCTCGGCGCAGCCGCGTGCTATGGTTCTCCGATCCGCACAGCACCGCAGCAGAGGAGAGAACCATGGCGACGTATGTTCTCGTGCACGGCGCGTGGCACACCGGCGAGCTGCTCGAAGACGTGGCGAAGCCGATCCGCGCCAAGGGCCATCAGGTCTTCTGCCCGACGCTGGCCGGCAACCGGCCCGGCGACTCCAAGAAGACCGGGCTCGAGGAGGCGGTGCGCTCGCTCGTCGATTATTTCGACCAGCAGCGCATCAATGACGCGGTCGTCATGGGCCATTCCTATGGCGGCATGGTGATCAGCGGCGCGGCCGACCGCTTGGCACCGGGCCGCATCCGCCGCCTCGTCTATTGGAACGCGTTCGTGCCGGTGAACGGCCAGGCGCTCGACGACATGGTGCCGCCCCACTACGTGGCGCTGTTCGACCAGATCGAGAAGCAGCGCGGCGACGGCTCGGTCGTCCTCCCGTTCCCGATCTGGCGCGAAGCCTTCATCAACGACGCCGACCTCGATCTCGCGAAGCGCGCCTACGACAAGCTCAACCCGCATCCGGCCAAGACGTTCAAGGACAAGATCGCGCTCAAGACCGAGCTCGCCGCATCGCCGGTCGCGAAGTCGTATTTGAACTGCGCGCAGGACGTCTCATTGCCGCATTCGATGCCGTGGCATCCGCGGCTCTCGGAGAAGCTCGGCCTCTTCCGCTACGTCGAGATGCCGGGCAGCCACGAGGCCTGCTTCAGCAACCCCGCGCTGCTCGGCGAGAAGATCATGGAAGCGGGAAGGGATTGACTGTGGGACCGCGCGCCTCCAGGCGCGCTCTTTCTTTC
>SBBV01000042.1 GCA_005240015.1 Candidatus Odyssella thessalonicensis
ATCGGGTCCTCGACGTCGAGGATCGCGGAAATGTGACGGCTGACCTCGGCGCAATCCTCGATGCCCATGCCCGAGCCATCGCTGCGCTCGGCCATGACCTGGAGCCGTACCTGGTGGCGGCCGTCGACCATCACGCGCACGAGATCGTAGCCCATGGCCTTGAGGCTGGGCTCGATCAGGGCGGCAATGCGGTCCGCGAGCGGGTTCATCAAGCTCCGTGCTGCAAATACATCCGGCCGCGCCGAATCAACGTTCCGGCAAACAAAAAAGGATGGGCCTCCGGCCCACCCTTCCGCGCCGAGCGTACCCCGGCGATCAGCGGGATGTTGTTATTGGCCAAAATATAGCCCTTGGGCCCGGTTTCGCAAGGTTAAAGGGGGCCTGCGACAGCCCGGCCGGGGCTGGATTCGGGGGCTCGAACGCTGGATTCGGGGCTAAAAGGGCACCGTCATGCCGTGGTGCATACCTTCGGCATTGACCAGATCGACCCGCTTCAGGCGGATGCGGAAGTCACCCCCATCGGCGGGCACAAGGCGCCATGTCACGCGGGCGTGGTAGGCCGTCTGCGCGCCGGCCCGGAATTCGGTCATGAGCAGGACGGAGCGGGCCTCGACCAGCCCCGCGGCGCCCGGCGACGCGAGCTCGATGTTGCTGACGCTGCGCACCGCGCGACTCTCGGGGATCTCGGCGTGCATGCGCGGGTGAGCGAGGCGGCGGACGCGCGCCGCCATCATCGCCGCGTCGTCGTAGAAGATCGAAACCTCGTGCAGCGGGTCGGTCTGCCCGGCGCGCGCCGGCACCCAGTAGACGCCGTCGGGCGCGAAGAGGTCGCGCCAGGCCTCGAACCGCCGCTCGTCGAGCAGGCGCGCCTCGCGGTAGAGGAAGGCGGTGACGGCCGCCAGGTCTACGCCGGCCGTCATGCAGCGCGCGGCATCGGGCCGGCCAAGTATCGGCTCCACGTCGCGAACTGATTGCGCATGGCGAGCTCGCTGTAGCCCGGCCCCTTGATACCACCCCGGTTGTCGGCCACGTCGCGGCCGAGGCCGCAGCCGAAGCGCAGCCAGCCCGGCGCCTCGGTCATGGTCCGCTGGCCGCGGGCGTAGATCTCGAGATCGTCGCTCAGGATCAGCGAGGCCGGCGCGTTGGCGGCGTTGACGAAGGTGACCGCGGCGCGATGGTACTCGGGCGGGGCGCCCTTCAGCCGGAAGCAGTAGACGTAGACCTCGGTGTAGTCGACGCGCACCGGCACGATCACTTTCAACTGCTGCATCGCCGACTGGAAGGCGAGCGTGGGATAGACGATGGCGACGTGGCGCTGCACGGCCAGGATTTCGCTGGCGCGCGCCTCGCCGTGCCGCGCCTTGAGCGCCGCGAGGTAGGCGCGCTCCGCCTCGGCCGGCATCGGCTGCTCGAGCGGCAGCGCGCCGATATAGCTGTGGCCGCCGGGATAGGCCGTGACGCCGGCCTGCTCCATCCACGCGAGGTCCGAGGCCTTGTTCGCGGCCATGATGTCTTCCTCGTCGAGCTCGGCGTGCGCGTGCGCGTCGGGCCGCGCCGCCACGTTCGACGATTCGTGCGCGAAGGCGGGGTGGGCGTAGTCCTGCAGGTTCTCCATCTGCAGCTTCCAGTTTCCGGCGAAGGCGTGGCGGTGCACGCCGCCCGCGGCCTCGACCTCGCCCGCGGGGGCGCGATCGACCATGTCGTCGATGGCCGAGGACATCGGCCCCAGATACTCCATGAGGCCCGGCCCTTCGGCGGCGAGCGATGCGAACACGAAGCCGCGATAAGCAGCGATGCGCGGAACGGATTTGAGGCCGTGCTCCTCGAGCGCGAAGCCCGGCGCGTAGCCGGCGCGCAGCGGGAGCCCGACCAGCCTGCCGTCGGCGGCATAGGTCCAGCCGTGATAAGGGCAGCGGAAGCGCAGCGCGCGGCCGCTTTCGTGCTGGCAGACCTGCGCCCCGCGGTGGGCGCAGCGGTTGATGAGCGCCTTGATGCCGCGGTCCTGCTGCCGGACGGCGAGGACCGGAACACCCGCGAGCCGCGCCTGCACGAAATCGCCCGGCGCCGGGATCTGGCTCTCGTGGCAAAGGTAGAGCCAGACGCGCCGGAACAGGCGCTCCTGCTCCCGGGCGAAGATCGCGGGGTCGGTGTAGACCCGGCTGTGCACGCGGTCGCCCTCAACCAGCGATGCGACGTCGAGCTCGGTCATCGCGAAAACTTGCCTCCCGGAACGCGAGGCCCCCGCCCGGCGGCGACCGCCTCGGGCGTACAGCATTGTGGCTGCGGCCGCGCGTGTCCAGTATCGCCGGCGTGAGCCTTCGTTGCGCGATGCGCGGGAGATCGCGCGCGATCGGGCTAGGGCGCCGCCACGCCGAGCCGGCGCAGCTCGACGCGGGCCGCATGGTACTCGACCATGTGGCGCGGGCATTGCGCGAAGGCTTGGCGCAGCGCCGCGATCGCGGCCTCGTTGGCGCCGGCGATGATGTGCTTCTGACCCAGGAAGAAGCGCGCCTCGCACTCCTGCTCGATCCGGTTTGCGCCACTGGCGGCCGCGGCCCACATCTCGCCCTCCTCGATCCGGCCCAGGAAGTAGGCGACGAGCGGCTTCGGCCAGCCTTCGCGCAGGCGGCGCCAGCCGAAGGCCAGGCCGGCGCTGTCGACGACGCCGGACCGGGCTTCGGCGACGTAGCGCCAGAGCAGCGAGTAGCTGTTGCGG
>SBBV01000160.1 GCA_005240015.1 Candidatus Odyssella thessalonicensis
CTACATCCCCCACCTGGGCTCATCCATCACTCAGACCGTGGGTAACCGGCCGACCAGCGCCGCCTTGTAGAACAACCGCCAAACGCCAATCCTCCGGGCGCGCACGAACCAAAGCGCATGGAGGGTCACAGTGTCACGACAACGGCGTAGTCGCGAGGAGTGGAGACAGCTGGTGGTCGAGCTGGAGAAGAGTGGCCTGCCGCGCCAGGGGTTTGCCGCGTCGCGCGGGATCAACTGGAGAAGCCTCGAGAATTGGCGGTACCGATTTCGGCGCGAGCAGCGCGGGCGTGCTGGCACGCGTCGGGCGGCGGCCGCCGTCGAGTTTGTGCCGGTAAGGCTCTTGGGCCCGCGACCGGCAACGCCCGAGCCGTCGATGACTCGCGAGCGCATGACCGGCGATGTCATCGAGGCAAGGGTCGGCGCCACGCACCTGCGTTTTCTGGCCGGCGTCGATAGTGCCTACGTCGGTCAGCTGCTTGCGGCGCTCAGCCGAGAGCTCGCGTGCTGACGCTGCCGCCGTCGGTCGGCATCTACTTGGCGTCGGCGCCCACCGACATGCGCAAGTCGATCGATGGTTTGATGGCCATCGTGCGCAATGCCTGGACCCTCGACGCCTACTCTGGTCACCTTTTCGTCTTCGCGAGTCGGCGCGGCGACCGCATTAAAATCCTGTGCTGGGACCGTGGTGGTTTCGTCCTGTACTACAAACGACTGGAGCGCGGGCGCTTCAAGGTGCCGCTGCTCAACGCCACCGTGCAAGCCGTCGCGATAGACGCACCCGCCCTCGCGATGCTGCTCGACGGTATCGACGCAACGAAGGTGCGACGGCCAAAACACTGGGCACCGCCCGGGATGGCGACTGCAGCGAAATCGATCGACACGCGCGCCCCGGCATGATCTACGCTCCCCATGCGGGAACTTCCCCTCGACCACCACTGCTCTTGGCGTGAAGAAGCCGAGGAGCTGCGCGAGCGGCTCAGGGTGGTCGAGGCGCAACTCGCAAAGTTCCAGCGTCATGTCTTCGGTCAACGCTCGGAAAAGATGCCGCCGGTCTCCGAGGAACTGCGGCGCGGTCAGCCGACGGATCGCGAGCGTGCCCAGGCGCGCCGGCAGCAAAATGCTCGGGTCAAGCGCGCCTTACCTGTGCGACGGATTGAGCACCGCGTGCCGGATGAGCAACGGCGATGTCCGGTGTGCGATGGCACGAAGCTTCGACCGCTGGGCACGGGGCGCGAGACGACGATCTTCGAGCACGTCCCGGCGCGGGTCGAGCAGCAAGTGCATGTGCAGGAGGTGCTGACCTGCAGCTGCGGCGAAGGCATTGTCACCGCAGAAGGCGCAGCCAAGGTGGTCGACAAGACGCAGTACGGTCCGGGCTTTTTGGCGCACACCATCGTCGCCAAGGTCGCCGATAGTCTGCCGCTCTATCGCCAGGCCAAACAGTACCGACGCCTGGGCGTCCCGATCTCGCGCAGCACGCTGACCGACCTATTTCATCGCGGCGCCGAGCTGCTTTCGCCCTTGTCCGCACGGCTCTTGGAGCTGGTGGCGGCGCAGCCGGTGGTGCAAGGCGACGAGACGGTGATCCGCATCCAGGCCAAGAAGCAATGTCGCAAGGGGTACCTTTGGACGTTTTTGACGGCGGTGCTCATCGCGGGCCGCCGCGTCGAGCTCATCGGCTATCGTTTCAGTCCAACGCGCAGTGGCGAGACACCGGCCGAGGTGCTTGGCGGCAGCAAAGGCACGCTCGTTGTCGATGCCTACACCGGCTACAACGCGGTGACGACGCCGGAGGGCCGCGAGCGCGCTGGGTGTCTCGCGCATGCGCGACGGCGTTTTTTCGATGCGCTCGGCACCGCGCCCGAGGCGCAAGAGGCGCTCGAGATCATCCGCGAGATCTATCGCATCGAGCACGAGGCGGCCGAGCAGGATATTGTGGGCACGGCCGCGCATCTGGCGCAGCGGCAGGAGAAGAGCCGGCCGCTGCTGAATCGTCTCGAGACTTGGCTGGGGACAGAGCAGCCCAAGCATCTGCCGAAAGGACCGATGGGCGAGGCGCTGAGCTACGCAATCAATCATTGGTTGGCGCTCGGTCGTTTTGTCGACGACGCCCAGATCCCCGTCGATAACAACGCCTCGGAGCGCGCCCTCAGAGTCGCGGCGCTTGGTCGCAAGAATTTCCTCTTCGTCGGCAGCGAACAGGCAGGGAGCAACCTCGCCGGCCTCTACGCGCTCGTCTCGACGTGCGAGGCCAACGGCATCAACGCGATCGAATACCTCACCGACGTGCTCATTCGGGTGCAGCACCACCCGAGCTCGCGTATCGACGAGTTGTTGCCGCACCATTGGCGGCCGCCAGAGAAACCGCCTGACGAAGCACCACCACCGCCGGCGTCACCCCTGGGGTCACGCAGGCAAGGTGTGTCCAGCAAATCGCATCCTACGTCCCAGCCCTACGCCTGAGACAGGCGGCAGTGGTCGGCCGGTTACGCTCCTGGAGCGGGCCATGGAGATCGACCGCGAGCACGCCGACCTCGGCCTGGGCCTCGTCGACGCCTCGGTGGCAGCCCTGGCGGAGGAGCTCGGCCTGTATCGCCTGGCGACGCGCGACGTGCGCGACTTCACAGCCGTCAGGCTGCGCGGCGGACGCAGCTTCGAGCTCGTGGTCAACCCCAGCAACCCAGACCGTTCGTAGCTGTTGTAGCGGTCCCCAATGCGACTGAAATGGCCTCACCGGCGACAATGGCGGCGGGGAGCCACCTATGCTGCCGCAGGCAACGACGGTGGCTTGTCGGCTCGCTTGCACCCCAGGCCGGGCGGAACATTCCTGCCGAAGACCCTCACCGGGCTGCGACCTCATGCGTCGCTGAGCTTCACTACATCGCCGTAGTGCTCGTC
>SBBV01000394.1 GCA_005240015.1 Candidatus Odyssella thessalonicensis
GAGGTGGAGCTGATCCAGCCGATCGCGATGGACGAGGGCCTGCGCTTCGCCATCCGCGAGGGCGGCAAGACCGTCGGCGCCGGCGTCGTCTCCAAGATCATAAAATAGCGGAAGGCCTCAAAATGCCGCCGGGCGGCGCAAACGAACGGCGGCATTTCGATTGGGTGCGTGAATGGAAAATCAGACCATAAGGATCCGGCTCAAGGCCTACGATCATCGCCTGCTCGACCAGTCGACGGGCGAGATCGTGAGCACGGCCAAGCGGACCGGGGCGCAGGTGCGGGGGCCGATCCCGCTGCCGACGCGGATCCAGCGCGTGACCGTCTTGCGCTCGCCGCACATCGACAAGAAGTCGCGCGAGCAGTTCGAGATGCGCACGCACAAGCGCCTGATCGATATCGTCGATCCGACGCCGCAGACCGTGGACGCGCTGGGCAAGCTCGATCTCTCGCCCGGCGTGCACGTCGACATCAAGCTCCGCGCCAAGGACGAACGCTGATGCGCACCGGAGTCATCGCCAGGAAGATCGGGATGACGCGGATGTTCGCCGAGGGCGGACGCCACGTGCCGGTCACCGTGCTCGCGCTCGAGAACCTGCAGGTCACCGGCGTGCGCACCAAGGACAAGGACGGCTACACCGCGGTCCAGCTCGGCATCGGCAAGGCCAAGGCCAAGAACGTGGCCAAGCCCACGCGCGAGTATTTCGCCAAGGCCAAGGTCGAGCTCAAGGCCGAGCTCATGGAGTTCCGCGTCGACGACAAGTCGCTGCTCGAAGTGGGCGCCGAGATCGGCGCCAGCCACTTCGTCGTCGGCCAATATGTCGACGTGCGCGGCTGCACGGTCGGGCGCGGCTTCGCCGGCGCCATGAAGCGGCACAATTTCGCCGGCCTGCGCGCCTCGCACGGCGTCTCGGTCTCGCACCGCTCGCACGGCGCCACCGGCGGCCGCCAGGACCCGGGGCGCGTGTTCAAAGGCAAGCGCATGGCCGGCCACATGGGGCAGCGCTGGCGCACGCAGCAGAACCTCGTCGTGATGGCGACCGATCCGGCCAAGGGCCTGGTCCTGGTCAAGGGCTCGGTGCCGGGCGCCGAGGGCAGCTACGTCACCATCGCCGACGCCGCCAAGGTCCCGGCGCACAAGGATGCGCCCAAGCCCGCCGGCCTGCGTGGCAAGGGCGAGGCACCCAAGGAAGGCGGGGAGGCCAAGTCGTAATGGGCATCAAGGCCAAGATCGTCGATCTCGACAACAAGCCCGCCGGCGAGATCGAGCTGGACGAGGCGGTGTTCGGCCTGCCCGCGCGGCCCGACATCGTCGCGCGCGTCGTCAACTGGCAGCTCGCCAAGCGCCGCGCCGGCACCGCCAGCACCAAGGGTATCAGCGAGATCCAGGGCACGACCAAGAAGCCGTGGCGCCAGAAGGGCACCGGCTCGGCGCGCCAGGGTTCGCTGCGCTCGCCGCAGTTCCGCGGCGGCGGCATCATCTTCGGGCCGAAGCCGCGCGACTTCTCGTTCAAGCTGCCGAAGAAGGTGCGCAGCCTGGGCTTGAAGACGGCGCTCTCGGCCAAGCAGGCCGAAGGCAAGCTCATCGTCGTCAAGGACGGCGCGCTCGCCGCGGCCAAGACCGCCGAGCTCAAGAAGAAGCTCGCCGGCCTCGGCGCCGCGAATGCGCTCATCGTCGGCGGCGCCGCCATCGACGGCGGCTTCGCCAAGGCGGCGCGCAACATTCCGAACCTGATCGTCCTGCCGGCGCAGGGCGCCAATGTCTACGACATCATCCGCCGCGACACGCTGGTGCTGACCGAGGAGGCGGTGAAGACGCTCGCCGCGCGGCTCGGCAAGACCAAGCACAAGGGTCTCACGCTCGAGGCCGCGCGGGCCGAGGAGGCGCGGGCATGAACGCCAAGAAGACCAAAGAGCCGAGGGCTGCCGAGAAGACGGCGCCGAAGCGGGCTCTCAGCAAGGAAGAGATGTACCGCATCATCCGCGCGCCGGTGATCACCGAGAAGGCGACGCGCGGCTCCGAGCACAACCAGGTCACCTTCGAGGTGGCGCTCGATGCCTCGAAGCCCGAGATCCGGGCCGCGGTCGAGGGCCTCTTCGGCGTCAAGGTGAAGGCGGTCAACACGCTGCGCACCGAGGGCAAGAAGAAGTTCTTCCGCGGCACGCGCGGCCAGCGCTCGGACCAGAAGAAGGCGATCATCACGCTCGAGGCCGGCCAGACCATCGACGTGACGACGGGAGTCTGACGATATGGGACTTAGACAGCTCAAGCCCGTCACGGCCGGCACGCGCGGCGTGATCCTCATCGACCGCGGTGAGCTCTACAAGGGCAAGCCGGTGAAGTTCCTGACCGAGGGCATCCACTCGGGCGGCGGGCGCAACAATCATGGCCACATCACCTCGCGCCACCGCGGCGGCGGCCACAAGCAGCGCTACCGCATCGTCGACTTCAAGCGCAGGAAGGTCGGCACCGCGACGGTCGAGCGGCTCGAATACGATCCCAACCGCTCGGCGTTCATCGCGCTCGTCAAGTACCAGGACGGCACGCTCTCCTACATCCTGGCGCCGCAGCGCCTCCAGGCGGGCGACACGATCGAGTCGGGCGAGAAGGCCGACATCAAGCCGGGCAACGCGCTGCCGCTCTCGAGCATCCCGGTCGGCACGATCGTGCACAACATCGAGCTCAAGATGGGCGCGGGCGGCCAGCTCGCGCGCTCGGCCGGCACCTACGCGCAGATCATCGGCCGCGACCAGGGCATGGCGCAGCTCCGCCTCATGTCGGGCGAGATGCGCGTCGTGCGCGCGGATTGCTGGGCGACGATCGGCGCGGTGTCGAACGCGGATCACCAGAATCGCCAGATCGGCAAGGCCGGGCGCAACCGGTGGCGCGGCATCCGTCCGCAGACGCGCGGCGAGGCCATGAACCCGGTCGATCACCCGCATGGCGGCCGCACCCGCGGCAACCGCCACCCGACGACGCCGTGGGGCAAGCCGACCAAGGGCTACAAGACGCGGCACAACAAGCGGACGGACCGGTTCATCATCCGCCGCCGCAAAGCGAAGTAAGAGGTAAGAGCGATGGCTCGCTCGGTTTGGAAAGGCCCGTTCGTCGACGGCTATCTCTTGAAGAAGGCCGAACGCGCGCGCGGATCGGGGCGCAACGAAGTGATCAAGATGTGGTCGCGGCGCTCGACGATCCTGCCGCAGTTCGTCGGCCTCACCTTCGGCGTGCACAACGGGCACAAGTTCATCCCCGTCCTCGTCACCGAGAACATGGTGGGGCACAAGTTCGGCGAGTTCGCGCCGACGCGCACCTTCCACGGCCACTCGGGCGACAAGAAAGCCGTGAAGGCGAAGGTGGAATAGCGATGGGCAAGCCGAAGGCAAAGCGGCGGCTGGCCGACAACGAGGCGATGGCCAAGGGCCACAACCTCCGCATCAGCTGGCAGAAGCTCAATCTCGTGGCGCAGCTGATCCGCGGCAAGAAGGCGGATCAGGCCGTGCACCTGTTGCAGTTCTCGACCAAGCGCATCGCGCGCGACGTCAAGAAGGTGCTCGAATCGGCCATCGCCAACGCCGAGAACAATCACGGCCTCGACGTCGACAAGCTCTACGTCAAGGAGGCGCATGTCGGCCCCGGGCTGATCATGAAGCGCTTCGTCGCCAAGTCGAAGGGCCGCGCCGGCCGCATCATCAAGCCGTTCGCCAACATCACCGTCGTCGTCCACGAGCCGCCCGAGCCGGCGGCCGCGCCGGCGGAAGCCAAGGAGGCCGCCTAGCATGGGCCAGAAGGTCAACCCCGTCGGCCTGCGTCTCGGCATCAACCGGACCTGGGACTCGCGCTGGTACGCCGAGCGCGACTACGCCAACCTCTTGGCGCAGGATCTGAAGCTCCGGAAGTTCCTGAAGCAGCGCCTGGCGCAGGCCGGCGTCAGCCGCATCGTGATCGAGCGCTTGGCCAAGCGCGCCAAGATCACGATCCACACCGCGCGCCCCGGCGTCGTCATCGGCAAGAAGGGCGCCGACATCGAGGCGCTGCGCCAGGAAGTGGCCAAGCGCGCCGGCACCGACGTGACGCTCAACATCCTCGAGATCCGGAAGCCCGAGATCGAGGCGCAGCTGGTGGCCGAGAACATCGCGCAGCAGCTGGAGCGCCGCGTCGCGTTCCGCCGCGCGATGAAGCGCGCGGTGCAGTCGGCGATGCGCCTGGGTGCGCTCGGCATCCGCATCAATTGCGGCGGCCGCCTCGGCGGCGCCGAGATCGCGCGCATGGAGTGGTATCGCGAGGGCCGCGTGCCGCTGCACACGCTGCGCGCCGACATCGACTACGGCGAGGCCACGGCGATGACCACCTACGGCACCTGCGGCGTCAAGGTGTGGGTCTATCGCGGCGAGATCATGGAGCACGACCCGATGGCCCACGAGAAGCGCATGTTCGAGAGCCCGATGGCGCCCTCGGGCCGTCCCGACCGCGGCGAGCGCGGCGAACGCGAGCGGAGAGAGTAACCGGCGATGCTTGCCCCCAAGCGAACCAAGTTCCGCAAGGCGTTCAAGGGCCGCATTCACGGCCACGCCAAGGGCGGGACCGATCTCAATTTCGGCGCCTTCGGCATGAAGGCGGTCGAGCCCGCGCGCCTCACCGCGCGGCAGATCGAATCCGCGCGCCGCACGATCACGCGCCACATGAAGCGCGCCGGGCGGCTCTGGATCCGCATCTTCCCCGACGTGCCGGTGTCGAAGAAGCCGGCCGAGGTGCGCATGGGCAGCGGCAAGGGCGCCCCCGAGTGGTGGGCCTGCCGCATCAAGCCCGGCCGCATCCTGTTCGAGCTCGACGGCGTATCGGCCGCGCTCGCCAAGGAGGCGTTCGAGCTCGCGGGCCGCAAGCTGCCGATCAAGACGCGCTTCGTCGTGCGCTTGGGCGAGGAGGTCTGATCCCATGGACGCATCCGATCTCCGCGCCAAGACCGAGAGCCAGCTCGTCGAGCAGCTGGCCCAGCTCGAGAAGGAGCGCTTCAACCTGCGCTTCCAGGCGGCCAGCGGCCAGCTCGAGAACACGGCGCGCGTGCGCCTGGTGCGGCGCGACATCGCGCGGGTGAAGACGATCCTGCGCGAGAAGGCGCCGAAGAAACCCGCAACCAAGAAGAAGTCGGCCTAGGAGCGAATGATGCCGAGGCGAGTGCTGCAAGGGGTGGTGGTGAGCGACAAGATGGACAAGACCGTCGTGGTCTTGGTCGAGCGTCGCGTCATGCACCCGGTCTACAAGAAGTTCATCAAGCGCTCGAGCAAGTTCGCGGCGCATGACGAGCACAACAAGTACAAGGTCGGCGACCGGGTGTGGATCCAGGAGTGTCGCCCGATCAGCAAGCGCAAGAGCTGGACGATCGTCGAGATCGAAGGCGCGCCGCCGGCGCAGCCGACGGCCTGAACGGCGGGCATCGAGGAGCAAGCGTCATGATCCAACAAGAGACGCATCTCGAGGTCGCCGACAATTCGGGCGCCCGCAAGGTGATGTGCATCAAGGTGCTGGGCGGCTCGAAGCGCCGCGTGGCCGGGGTGGGCGACGTGATCGTGGTCTCGGTCAAGGACGCGATCCCGCGCGGGCGCGTGAAGAAGGGCGAGATCCACAAGGCGGTGATCGTGCGCACCGCGGCGCCGATCCGCCGCGACGACGGCTCGATCATCCGCTTCGACCGCAACGCGGCGGTGCTGATCGACAAGCAGAACGAGCCGATCGGCACGCGCATTTTCGGGCCGGTGACGCGCGAGCTGCGCGCCCGGCAATTCATGAAGATCATCTCGCTCGCACCCGAGGTGCTCTAGAGGATACGGCGATGGCGGTGAAACTCAGATTGAAGAAGGGCGATCAGGTGATCGTCACCACGGGCCGCCACCGCGGCAAGCGGGGCGAGATCCTCGAGGTCATCAAGGGCGACCGCCCGGGCGATCACCGCGTGATCGTGGGCGGCGTCAACAGGGTGAAGCGCCACACGCGCCCCACGCCCAAGACCCCGGGCGGCATCATCGAGAAGGAGGCGCCGATCCACATCTCCAACGTGGCGATGGTGGATCCCAAGGAGAACAAGGCGAGCCGCGTCGGCTACACGTTCTTGGAGGATGGCAGCAAGGTTCGCTACGCCCGCCGCTCGGGCGAGATCATCGATCGATAGGAGCGGAGCGATGGCGAGGCTATACGAGCATTACAAGAGCACCGTCCGGCCCCAGCTGCAGAAGCAGTTCGGCTACACCAACCCGCATCAGATCCCGGGGCTGGTGAAGATCGTCCTCAACATGGGCGTGGGCGAGGCGACCGCCGACAAGAAGAAGATCGACGCGGCGGCGCAGGACATGGCGCTGATCTCGGGCCAGAAGCCCTTGATCGTGCGCTCGAAGAAGGCCGAAGCGAACTTCAAGCTGCGCGCCGGCATGCCGATCGGCGTGAAGGTGACGCTGCGGAAGAAGCAGATGTACGAGTTCCTCGATCGGCTCGTGAACATCGCACTGCCGCGCGTGCGCGATTTCCGCGGGCTCAACCCCAGGAGCTTCGACGGGCGCGGCAACTACGCGATGGGCCTGAAAGAGCAGATCGTGTTCCCCGAGATCGACTACGACAAGATCGACACCATCCGCGGCATGGACATCGTGATCGTGACCACGGCGAAGACCAAGGAGGAAGCGCTGGCGCTCCTCAAGGGCTTCGACATGCCGTTCCAGACCAACTGATCGGGCGAGAAAGAGCCGCCATGGCAACAAAGATTTCCGTCGAGAAGAACAGGCACCGGCGCGAGCTCGCGGCCAAGTACGCGGCCAAGCGCGCGGCCTTGAAGAAGATCATCATGGACCGCGACACGCCGGCCGAGGAGCGCTTCCGCGCGGTGGTGAAGCTCGCCGAGCTGCCGCGCAACGGCGCCAAGATCCGCATCCGCAACCGCTGCGCCTTGACCGGCCGCGCGCGCGGCTATCACCGGAAGTTCGGGCTCTCGCGCCTGATGCTGCGCGAGCTGGCCAGCAAGGGCCAGATCCCCGGCATCACCAAGGCGAGCTGGTAGGAGCAGACACGATGACGATGAGCGATCCGCTCGCGGACATGATTGCGCGCATCCGGAACGGGCAGAAGGCGCGCAAGCCCCAGGTCGCCGTGCCGGCCGCCAAGCTGCACACGGCCGTCCTCAACGTGCTCAAGGAAGAGGGCTACATCCGCGGCTTCGCCGACAAGGAGATCCGCAAGGGCGTGCGCGAGACGGTGGTCGACCTGCGCTACCACGAGGGCCAGCCGGCGATCCGCGAGATCGAGCGCGTGTCCTCGCCCGGCCGCCGCGTCTACTCGAGCATCAAGACGCTGGCGCGGCCGCACGGCGGCCTCGGCGTCGCCATCATCTCGACGCCGCAGGGTGTCATGTCGGATTCGGCCGCGCGCAACAAGAACGTGGGCGGCGAAGTCATCTGCCGCGTCTACTGACGAAGGAAACGGAAAACACCCATGTCGCGGATCGGAAAAAACGCGGTCACGGTGCCGGCGGGCGTCGACGTCAAGATCGACGGCGGCGTCGTGCGCGCCAAGGGCAAGCTCGGCGAGCTCTCCATGCCCATCGACAGGGACGTGACGGTCTCGCGCGAGGGCGACAAGGTGTGGGTCAAGCCCCAGGGCGAGCACAAGCGCGCGCGCGTGATGTGGGGCACGACGCGCGCCCTCATCAACAACATGGTGCGCGGCGTCTCCCAGGGCTACCAGGTCGAGCTCGAGATCGCCGGCGTCGGCTATCGCGCGCAGCTGCAGGGCAAGAACGTCCAGTTCCAGCTCGGCCTGAGCCACGACGTGACGCTGCCGATCCCGGACGGCATCGCCGTCACCATCGACAAGAACACGCAGATCGTGGCCAAGGGCGCGGATCGCGGCAAGCTCGGCCAGTTCTGCGCCGAGATCCGCGCGCTGAAGCCACCCGAGCCCTACAAGGGCAAGGGGATCAAGTACAAGGGCGAGACCATTCTCCGCAAGGAAGGCAAGAAGAAGTAGCGCCGGCGTCAAAGCGCGCGCGCAAGGAACCCGCCATGAGCAAGAAGATCATCGAACTGAAGAGCCGTCGTGCCGGCC